>NZ_VRVC01000057.1:0-30290 GCF_008040005.1 Methylobacterium sp. WL19 | reverse complement strand
GCGCGGCGCTCCCGCGGCGGCTGCGCGGCGCGCTCACCGAAGACTTTCGCGAAGTCCCAGCCCGCCGGCAGGTTCAGGGGCAGTTCGGTCGCCACGAGGGGAGCACCGGTCGGCCGGCGCGGGGTCGCGTCGACCGCGACGAGGCTCGTCAGACGGGTCATCAGCTTGTGCGCCAGGGCGAGCTGCAGGATCGTGGCATCGGCCTGGTTCGGCATCACGCGCCCGGTGACGCGGGCGGTTTCGGCCTCGGCGATCTTGGAGCGTGCCCAGACCTTCGAGATGCCCGTCCCCTCGGCCGCGTCGGCCAGGGACACGCTGGTCCGCCACGGCGCTTCGCCGATGCGGCCCGTCAGAGTCAGCGTGCCCGTCGGGTCGGCGATCTCGGCGGCGAGCACCACCGGCTCACCACGGTAGAGGTCGGGCAGCGGATTCGGGGTGATGTCACCGCCATTCGACAGCGTCGCGGCAAGGTCGGTGACGGCGGGGTTCTCCAGCTTGGCATAGAGGCTGCGGGTGCGCTCGGCGACCTGATCGACGGTGTGGATCGCGGTGTAGCTGCCCCGGCCGATCTCGGCGGCGTGACGCATCAGGTGCCCGTTCGGAGCCGAGCCGATACCGACCATGAACAGCCGACTCCGGCCGAGCCCGTCATGGATCGCGGCGAAGATCCGGTTCTCGTCGCCGATGGCGCCATCCGTGAGGAAGACGATCTGGCGGACGCGGCTCCGATCCTCCGGATGGTTGTCGGCGAGGGCCGCACGGAGCGGGGCGAGCATCTCGGTGCCGCCGCTCGCTTCCAGTCCGGCGACGAAGCTCTCGGCCGCCCGCAGATTCTCGGGATTCGCCGGGACCGGCTCCGGAAACAGCTGGCTCATGCTGTCGTCGAAGCGGATGACGGTGAACCGATCGCTCGGCGTGAGCCGGGCGAGGCCGGCGAGCAGCCCGGCCTTCGCCTGCCGCATCGATGCGCCGGACATCGAGCCCGAATTGTCGATGACGAAGACCACGTCACGGGGCTGGCGCTGCACCGCGTTCGCGTCCGGCGGGGTGACGGTGGCCAGGAGGTAGGTGCGCCCGGCCACCGTCTCCCGGAACAATCCGAGGCGCGGCTCCATGCTCGGCACGGGTTCCCAGGTGAGTTCGAAATCGCGGTCGGCGGGGACGACGCCGTCGGCCAGGGTCACGCGCCGGGAATCCGGGCCGGTCTCGTCGACATGGAGCGGGTGGGTGGCGCTTCTCAGCGTGCCGAGCGGAAAGCCGGCCTGGAGCCGCACCGTGATACCGACGGGATTGACCGGGGCGGCCAGGGAGGGGTCGAGAACGGGCGCGGTGATCCGATCGCGATCGGGCACCGGGTCGGAACCGGTCTCATCGCGCGCCGAGACGAGATCCACTGCGGGCGGGGCCGGGTTGTAGCGAGGAGCCACCACCAGGGGCAGGCGCAGGGAGCGGGTGCCCCCGGATATGGCCACCGTCTGCTGGTACTCGATCTGCACCAGCACGGTCTCGCCCGGTCCGATATTGGCGACGGAGTTGGTGAAGACGTTCGGCCGCTCCTGCTCGGTCAGGGCCGCGCTCTGTCCGGCCGCCTTGGCCGCCTCATAGATGCGCTTGGCCGCCGCGCGTTCGCGGATCTCGGCGACGATCACCTTGTCGCCGATCACGAGCTTCATCGTATCGACCGCCGAATCTTCCGGCAGCGGGTAGAGGTAGGTGCCTTCCACCCAGGACCCGGTGGTGTTGCGGAAGGCCTGTGTCACCACCGTGCGGGCGGTCGGGCCGCTGACGGTGACGCTGAAATCGGTGCTGAGACGCGGCGCCTCGACCGGCGAGGCGGCACCCGGCCCACGCAGAACCAGGCTGCCGCTCGACGGTGCCGGCAGGGCACTGGCCGAGCAGATCGAGATGAGCAGCGCGAGAAGCGCCAGAAAGAGCGGCGAGACGGGCCGGGCTATTCCGGCGCCTTCCGGCAGGCGGAACCGCGTGGTGACGAGTGAGGGCAGCATGGGTCTGATCTCCGGGCTCCCGGCTCGATGGCCGGCTCGTTTCGAAGAATCACCTGCGCATCGAAGCTTCGCCATGGGACGCTTCGGCCAGTCTCGGGCCGCACCCGGACGATTGAGCCCGGCGCAGGCGGATCTGTCCGGTTTGTGTCCGGTCCCGTGCGGACAACGCGGTTCCGCTCCGCCTTCGGGAAGCGCCGAACCTCGCTGCAGTCGGCCGTGTTGCGGAGGGGTGGTCATCCGCGATTGCCGGGCAGGGTCGAGTTGCGACAGCCAACTCCAAACCCGTGAGATCCCCGCCGGCCTTCGAGTTCTGACTTGGGGCCGGTGAGCATGCCGCGCGGCGGGACGCGACCGCTCCGTTTCGGCAGGCCGGCCTCGCGATAGTAGAGTTCACCGTTGTCCAGCGATAGAGAGCGTCTCCCCGACCGACCTTGTGGCTCTGACCCGTTTTATGCCGCCTCCATTCCCGTCTTTAAGAAGACCTGGCGTCTCCCGCAGGCCCATACTCCTGCGCTCGGACCAGGCAACATCTTCGAGAAGAGCCCCGCTCCAACCTGTTTTGTAAAACAGGAGCGGATCGAAACTTTCGAATGCGCTCGCAGCACATCACAAATTAATCAAATTCGTCAAATAATGAGTCTTGCTGTTTATTGCAGTATAATTTGAAATTATGCAAAATAATCGAACTAAAAATTATTAACCAGTCATTTGTTCGAACAATAGGCCGTGTGGACATCATTTAACCGCGAATGTGTCTTTTATAGACTTTTGTGTTTAGCCTTTTTATCCATAAATCGGGCGGCAGGAACGCTTGAGACAGTGGAAAGGCTAGAACAGCCAGGGTCTGAAGAAGATCAGATCCGCACATGAAACAGACAATCCAAGATATTGGCCGGCGCTTCGAAGCAGTCTTTCCGCAACGCTGCCAGCCGCGGCGGCCACCGACACGGGCCATCGGCAGAAACCTGCTCAAATGCTCAAATTATAACATTCAAAAATAAAGCATAAACGCCGCCTGTCCCGCTCTTCGTCTATGTAGTTTTCTCGTTGTTTGGAGACCAGCCTGTGTCGTTGAAGTCCTTGCTGCGATGCGCAGTCTTTACACTTGCGTCGGTATGCACCGCGCTTCCAACGGTCGTCCAGGCTGAGGACGGTCCTTTCGCGGTCACTACGGGGTCGTACCGTTTCGCCGGTCGGGACGAGCCGCTCGTCGCCACCGACCGCAAGGTCGATCTCTGGGCCGAGGTCTACAGGCCCACGAAATTGTCCGGTGGACCGCTCCCGGTCGCGGTATTTCTCCACGGCAACCACGGCACTTGCGGCAAATTCGACAAGGAACTCCAGGTCCGTGTCGATTCCGGGGCTACCTATACGGATACGGGCAAGTGCGGGGCGGGCGAGGTCGTGGTGCCGAACCATCTTGGCTACGAGTACCTGGCCAAGCAACTCGCCTCGTGGGGGTACATCGTCGTCTCCATCAACGCGAACCGCGGCATCACTGCTGGTATTGGTGACGAGGGGGATTGGGGACTCAACTTGATGCGCGGCCGGCTCATCTTGCGTCATCTGGCGCTCTTGTCCGACTGGAACAGTGGGGTCGGCAAGATCCCGGTGCCGGAGACGCTCAAGTTCAAGCCGCTCGGAACGATGGATCTGTCGCAGGTCGGCCTGATGGGGCACAGCCGCGGTGGCGAGGGGGCCCGCGCGGCGATCCAGCAGTTTCGCGACGCGGCCAGTCCCTACCCGGCTCTGATCCGTGGCCTATCGATCAAGTCGGTCTTCGAGATCGGCCCTGTCGATGGTCAGACTGACCGTGTCCTCGACGCAGACGGGGTCAACAGCATGATCCTGCTGCCCGCCTGTGACGGTGACGTTCTGAACCTCCAGGGCTTGAAGGTCTTCGACCGCACCTTCCTGAGCAGGAAGCCGGACGCGTCGAAGACGTTCCACGGCACCGTCTATGTTTGGGGCGCCAACCATAACGCCTACAACACCGAATGGCAGACGTCGGATTCACCGGGCTGTTCCGGCACCGACGCCCTCTTTCAGCCGGCCGGTCGCTCCAAGCCGCAGCAACTGACGGCTGTTCAGACCTTGATCCCCTTCTTCCGCGCCACGGTCGGCGCCAAGGCGGACCCGTCGCTGGCAGCGCAGTTCGACCCGGCCAACTCACTGCCGTCGCCCCTCCTCGACATTACCAATGTCGATCGAGGTTACCTGCCGGCACCGGTGGGCGACGCTGTGCAGAAACTCGAGACGTTCTCACAGCAGACCGGCAAGAGCGACACCGGCATCCCCACCACGTCCAGAGGTGTTGAGGTGGTGCACCAGCGTCCTGGCAGTACCGAGTGGTGGTTCGAGCACGAGCCGGAAGCCCGGGTCGCGACCGTGTCGTGGACCGCAAATTCCAATCTGAGTAAGATGTTTCAGGTGAATTTCAGCCCAGCCAAGGACATGTCGGCGTTCAAGACCCTCTCGTTCCGCACCACGTTGCGCTGCTTCGGCGAGATCTGCGACTTCCCCGCTTCGGCCGACGGAGAGTTTGCTTACGGCGTGCGGCTTCTCGACGGCAACGGCCAGGCCTCGAGGACATATCTCACCAGCCGGGACGTGCGCATCAGCCGGCCGGTCGGAATGTCGGATACTCTTCACCCGATTCTGTACACCGTCCAGGTTCCGCTGTCGGCTCTGAGTGGGGTAGACCTGAGTCAGATCACGGCGCTACGCTTTACCTTCCATGACCAAAAGATCGGTACCGTGGATATTGGCGACGTGATGCTGTTGAAATCCGATCCGGCGCCTGCACAGGCCATTGCCCAGAGCTCGGCAAAGAGCCCTACGGCTTGGATGGCCGCCGCCAAAGTTCAGGCGATCTCCATGCCTCCGCACGATCCCGCGGCCGACGCCAACACCATGACGATCGTGCGCAAGCCCTCTTCCGCTCGGGCGACCTCCGCAGGGGCATCGCGCAGTGCACCGATGGTCGACATCGTGGTCACTTCGAAGCGGCCATTTCCTTTTACCAACGCCTTTCCCCGGTTCAAGGTGGGTAACAAGACCATCCCCGGCGGCACGATCGGGCCTGACGGCAAGACGATGACGATCAGCATCCCCGAGGCGACATTCAACGAGCTTCCGACCGGTGCTGACGTCTCGCTCTCTCTCCTGGCAAGTGCTCCCCCTTGGAAGTTCGGGCCGCTTAAAAAGTAGGTCGTCAGATATTTCTTAACTGAGGACAAAATCGAGGGCATTCACAATGTGGTATTGTGAATGCCCTCGATTTAATGCTGTGCAGACTTGAGAAAAATTCTAGGTTATCAAAATTATATACCCGCAAGACTGAATGGTGGCCTGCAGGTTTGCTTGCCTTGTTGCGAGAACCTTGCCGGTTTTGAGTCGCACCAACCCGGCCACCGACGCGGTGGTCCGCCTCGCCGATATGGGCGTCGAGCCCTACCTCATCGCCGCGAGCCTGCGCGGCGTCCTCGTCCGGTGCCTGTGCGAGCGGTGCCGCCGGCCGGCTCCCGAGCGCACCGCCGAGGTGCGCGACCTGTGCCGCGCCCGCGGCCTGACCGCGCCGGAAGGGACCGACTATCACCGCGCGGTGGGGTGCCCCACCTGCGGCGGCAGCGGCTTCCACGGCCGCGCGCGCCGACCTCCTCGCCGAGTCCTGGTCCGCAGTTGAGCGTTACTTTCCGCCCGAGGCGGTACTGCGGCGCAGCCTCGAGCTTCCGGCCACGGCGCGCCTCTATCTCGGCCCGATCCTGGCGCACCGCCTGGAACGCCTGACGCCGTGACGCCCCGACCGGATCCTGTACGGTTACCGCGTGGTCCACGAGGAGGCCGAGACGATCGGCGTCGAGTTCGCGGCCGTCCCGAACCACATCGCCGCCGGCCGTCGATCCGCCATCGAGGCCCTCGGCCTCGGCCTGACCGCGCTGGTGCCATCCGAGCGTGCCTGCCGCCAGCAGGGTCGTCGGCACAAGCCCCTGCTCGAGGTCGGTCGCCAACTCGCCCTGCAGGCGCGCCGCTGGGTGCCGGGGCGCGACCTCGTGCCGGTGGGCGACGGCGGCTTCTCGGCCCTCAGGTTCCTCGACGCGATGCGCCGCAGCCACGTCACCGCCATCACCCGCCTGCGGCTCGACGCGGCCCTCTACGATCCTGCCCCGCCGCGGCCGCCCGGCACAATCGGACGGCCACGCACGAAAGGCGTGCGCCGGCCCACGCTCGCCCAGACCCTAAAGCTGCTTAGTGGATAATACTATGCTCTGCAGGGGGCGCGCTTACGTCTTTCGAATATTTTCCGCCGGATCAACGCTACCTGGCAGAATATGCGCTTGATGGATTTGCTAAAAACCAACGTCCAGAAAGACAATATCGGCGACGTAGCCGATATTGTGTCGGTCTTGCCGCCGATGGATGCTGCGGCATGAGCAATCTTTTTCGCCGAAGCGACGATTTTTCATAGCTAAGTTGAATGTCTGCCGTTCTGTTATGGCTAAATTTTTACGGGAAAATCTTTGCAATCCGCAGCTGGAGGAATGTCGACTGCTTTGTCCCATTTTCGACAATGAAGTCCTGGCCAATCATCGCCTGGATTTGAAGGGTCGGCTCAGGAAAATAGGCGACCGCGAGACGGCCATATTGGGTCGCCTGTGAATTTCGCAGTGACGTCTGCTCGAAGGACTGGTTGCCACCGATCTTGCCGCCGAGGCCGCCGCCGACTTCCAAGGCAGGATTGATCTTGTATCGCAGATAGGCCTGCAATTCGAATTGAGGGTCCTGCGAGAGCCGACCGATGCCGCCGAGGTTGTAGCGTGTGTTGTCCGAGTAAAAGGCGACATCGCCGATCAGGTCGAGCGACCAAACCGGATTGAAGTGCTTGACGTAGGCCGCTTGAATGACCCCCTGCCAGCGATTGGTTCCAAAATTCAGCGCCTTGTTCTCGTCATACGTCCCCGTCGGGGCGATGAGATAAGGTGTGATGGCGAAGACATCGTTGAATTCGGTATTGAGTTTGAACTTGAAGGCGGTGGCCATGATGAGATCGCCCACGCCGCCCGGCGATCCAAGGGGTGACAGCACGCCGCCGGTCGAGATCGCCCCAACCGGGAGGAGGAATTGCGGGTCGACCGTCACGCCCGGGGCGATTTCATAAACATGCAACAGACGGATGATGCCAACATTCGTCTCGAGCTTCGCATCTGATGTCGTTTTGGCACCCCGCGCGTAGGCTTCGTCTCCACGGCCATGCTGATAATACAGCAATCCGATTGTCGCCCCGGAGGGGAACTGTTCGTAATCGCCGGGATTCGCTTCGAGCGCCTCGACACTAAAGTTCATGCATGCGGATAGAGCAGCCGAAATCAGGCTCAGGCCAAATCTTGATTTCATGAGAGACCCCTCGACCCCAGATCAAATGTCGGGGTTTTCTTCAGGGTCAGCATCCGGATTTTCTGCCTGCGGTCTTTATCCGCAACCATCTTTCGTTGTTCGATTCCTGCTGAAGCCGGCCGGGCGAGGGGGAACAGGCGTTCGCAACGATTTGATCGTCTCGATCCATCCGAAGGGATGGCCGGCCGACGGGAACTCGTCCAGGCTCCGTGTCATGGCCGGGGCAGTAAGAAGAGCGCTCAATCGATCCTCTGATCTGCAGTCGTCTTGCGGACCACATCCATTTCCAGAGGCTGGAGACGTCTCTTCGGAGCAAACCGCAGCGACTATTTCTGCGCGGAGGCCCGCATCTGGGCTGGGGTCACGCCCATCGCCTTACGAAAGGCGCGCGTAAAATTCGCTTGTGACGAGAAGCCGATCGCCGCTGCGATCTCGGAGATCGGTGTATCCTCGGTCATGAGCTGATGCTTGGCGCGTTCGAGCCTGCGGCCACTCACATACTCGTATGGGGTCCGTCCCGTCGCCGCGCGGAAACTGCGGGTGAAATGCGCCACGCTCATGCAGGCGGCCGATGCCAGATCGGCGACAGCAAAGTCCTCGAAGAGGTGAGCGGTGATGTAATTCTCGACCCGTTCCAGGCGTCGTCGATCGAGGGGCTTGTCGCCGCTCTCCGGGATGCGGATGGTCGCGGCCGAATAGCGATGCACGAGATGGGCCGCCAGCGCGATTCCCAGTGTTTCGATGAGAAGACGCCCGGCTGCGGTTTCGTGCTCCATTTCATCGAGGACGCGAGAGGCAACGTATTCGATGAAAGGATCCTGCGGGATCACATCGTAGCGCAATTCACACCGGGCTGGGTCTATGTCGAGATCCCGCAGCATCGTCTGCTCGAATGGGTGAGCCGGCATGAACATATGCAGGCAGTCGACCATCGGATCGGCGATATTGATATAGTTTTCCTCGATCCCGGCCGGGCAAAGCCAAATCGTGCCGCGATGGCCGTGAGTCTTTTGACGCCGTCCGTCCCCGACGCGTTCGACGAAGGTGCGACCGCCCAACTGGACGGCAATTTCAGTGTCGCGTGGGGTGAGGGACGGGAGCTCGCCGGGCATGTGGCTCCAGCGTTCGGCGTGCAGAGTCGACCAGCGCAAATCGTTGGAGGTGTCGAGCAACCGGCCTGTCACGTACTTGTCGACCGAATGGCCCAGCATGGCTCCCTCTCTCGCGTCAGCGCTTGGAATCGCTCCAACCGGTGCACAAACCGCGCCATTGAGCCTGAGGTCTGGAAAGACCACCCGTTCCGCCGGGCTGAGGACCGCAGTCGGGGAATACGAAGGCGCAGGTCCCGATAATGCCCGCGGCCTCGTTTATTGGCACGCTCTCCTCCTGTTCCAGAGTTACTCAACCGGAGAGTGGATATGGCTCGCGAAGTCGTCATCGGCGCATGCCCGCACGATTGCCCCGATACCTGCTCGATCCTCACGACGGTGGAGGAGGGCAAGGCGATCGCTGTCCGGGGCAACCCGGATCATCCCTTCACCAAGGGGCGCCTCTGCGTGAAGGTCAACGATTACCAGAACCGGGTTTATAGCGACCAGCGCGTGCTCTATCCGCTGAAGCGCGTCGGTCCAAAGGGAAGCGGCCAGTTCGCGCGCATCACCTGGGACGAGGCTCTGGACGAGATCGCGGGCCGTTGGAAGGCCATCATCGCCGAGAGCGGCGCCAAGGCGATCCTACCCTACAGCTATCTCGGCACCCAGGGCATCATCAACGGCCTCAACGTCGGCGATCCCCTCTTCAACAAGCTCGGCGCCACCGTTTGCGAGCGTACCTTCTGCGATTCGGGGGCCTGTACCGCCTACATGATGACGATCGGGCATACGCCGGGGGTGGACCCCGAGAGTTTCGTCCACTCCAAATACATCATCCTGTGGGCCTGCAACACGCTCAGCACCAACTCGCACCACTGGCCGTTCATCGAGCAGGCCAAGCGCAACGGCGCCAAGCTCGTCGTCATCGATCCCGTCCGCACCCGCACGGCGCGGCTCGCCGATTGGCACATCCCGATCCGGCCCGGCACCGATGGCGCCCTGGCGATGGCGATGATGCACATCATCATCAAGGAAGGGCTCACGGACCGCGATTACATCGACAAACACACGATCGGGTTCGACGAGCTCGCCGTGCGGTGTGAAGCCTACACGCCGGAATTCGCCTCGGCCGAGACCGGTATCCCGGTCGAGGACATCCTGAAGCTCACCCGCGAATACGCCACGACGCCAGCGGCCGTGGTGCGGATCGGCGTGGCGGTCGAGCGCCATGCGGGCGGCGGCCAGACCGTCCGGGCGATCGCCTGCCTTCCGGCGCTGGTCGGCGCCTGGAAGCATGTCGGCGGCGGCCTGCTCCAATTGCCGATCTGGGCCTTCCCCGTGAATTGGGCCGGCCTGATGCGGCCGGATCTCCAGCCGGAATCGATGCGGGTCGTCAATTCCTGGCGCCTCGGCCCGGCTCTCACCGACGAGATGCCCCTCGATCCGCCGATCCGCGCGCTGTTCGTCTACAACGCAAACCCGATGGCGATGGTCTCGCAGCAGCAGACGATCGAGCGCGGTCTCGCACGCGAGGACCTGTTCACGGTGGTCAGCGAGCATTTCCTCACCGACACCGCGCGCTACGCCGATATCGTGCTGCCTGCCACGACCCAGCTCGAGCAGGAGGACATCATGTTCTCCTGGGGGCACCTGTATCTGTCCTACAACAACCAGGCCATCGCCCCACTCGGCGAAGCTGTGCCCAACACCGAACTGTTCCGCCGACTCGCCAAGGCGCTCGGGATCGACGATCCGTTCTTCTTCCGGTCGGACGACGAGATGATCGAAGCCTCGATGGATTGGTCGAGCCCGGTCCTCGCCGGGATCACGCTCGATGAGCTGAAACAGAAGGGCTACATGCGTCTGACGATGGACGCGGCCGATTCCTGGGCGCCCCATCGCGATGGCAACTTCCCGACCGCCTCCGGCAAGTGCGAGTTCAAGTCGAGTCTGTCCGAAGGCGGAAACTTCGTAGTGCCGTTGTTCCGCCAGGGCTATGGCGGCGATCAGGCGGGTGAGCCGGTCGATCCGCTGCCGCACTATCTGCCACCGAACGAGAGCCGCCGCACCGCGCCGGCGCTGGCCGAGCGCTTCCCCCTCAGCCTGATCTCGCCGAAAAGCCACGCGTTCATGAACTCGAACTACGGCAACCTTCCGGCTCAGGTGGCGCAGGCGGGCGAGCAGCAGGCGGTGCTCCTGCACCCGGAGGATGCCGCGCCCCGTGGCATCGGCGCGGGAACGCCGATCCGCGTGTTCAACGAACGGGGCGCCTTCGAGGCCTTCGCCACCCTGTCGGCCGACGTGATGCGCGGGGTGGTCGTTGCCCCGGCGGGCTTCTGGCAGCGCTCCAACCAGCGCGGGCCGACCGTCCACGCCCTGACGCCCCCGGCCTTCGCCGATCTCGGCCGTGCCCCGACCTTCTCGGACATGCTCGTGGACGTAGCCGCCGCCTGACGACCCTCTCAGCCTCCCGTCAATGCCAGAGTGAGTAAGACGTCCATGGCTTATGTCGTCACCGATGCGTGTCGAGGGTGTCGTTACACCGAATGCGTCACTGTCTGCCCCGTCGAATGCTTTCATCTCGACGAGCAGATGACCTACATCGACCCTGAGAACTGCATCGATTGCGGCGGGTGCGCGCCGATCTGCCCGGTCGGCGCGATTCACCCGTCCTGGCAGATGCCGGCGGGCAAGTCCGATTGGGTCGAGATCAATCGCCTGCGGGCGGCCGAGACCCCGGTGATCGCCGCCAAGATTCCGCCGTTGCCCGGCGCCGACGAGCAGGCAAGGCGGCTGGTCTCATGAGTGCGCTCGTTCGCATCGCAGTGGTCGGAAGCGGTCCTGCCGGCTTCTACGCGACCGAGGCGCTCCTGCGCTCCGGCGTGCCGGTGGCAGTGGACATGTTCGAGCGCCTGCCCGCTCCGTTCGGGCTGGTCAGGTTCGGCGTCGCGCCGGACCACCCGAAGTTGAAGCAGGTGACCACGGTGTTCGACCGGATCGCCGGCCTCCCCGGCTTCCGCTTCATCGGCGGGGTCGAGGTCGGGGCCGATGTCAGCGTGGCCGAACTCAGCGCCTGCTATCATGCCGTCATCCTGGCGAACGGCGCCTCCCTGGACCGGCGAATGGGCATTCCCGGCGAGGACCTGACCGGCAGCCATCAAGCGGGCGCGTTCATCGGCTGGTACAACGGTCATCCCGACGCGGCCCACTTGAGCTTCGATCTCTCGGCGGAGCGGGCGGTGGTGATCGGACACGGCAACGTGGCGCTCGACGTGGCCCGCATCCTCCTCAAGACCGCTGACGAGTTGCGCCATACCGATATCGCGGCCCATGCGCTGAACGCCTTGGCGGAGAGCCGGATCCGGGAGGTTCAGATCGTCGGGCGCGGCGGAGTCGAGCGCGCACGCTTCTCCCCCAAGGAACTCGGTGAGTTCGGCGATCTGCTCGATTGCGAAACGGGGCTCGACCCCGATGATCTGCCCGAGGGCATTCCGGAGCCGTCGATCGACGCCGGCGTGGAGGCACGCGCCGTCGCTCCGATCCTGCGTGGTTTCGCCGACGCACAGGGCGGTACGGGCAAGCGGCGGCGTTGTCTGATCCGTTTCGGGCTGGAGCCCGTCCGCCTGGCAGGCAAGGACCACGTGCAAAGCCTGCAGCTGCGCCGGCCCGGCTCGGACAGAACGATCGACCTCGATTGCGGCCTCGTCATCTCCAGCATCGGGCGCCGGACCGCGCCGGTGCCGGGCGTCCCCTACGATGCGCGGGCGGGCATTCACGCCAATCTCGGTGGGCGGATTCAGGCGGAGGGCGTGCCGGTGCCCGGTCTCTACACCTGCGGCTGGAGCAAGCGCGGCCCCCACGGCACGATCGGGACGAATCGCGCCTGTGGCGTGGAGACGGCCACGGCCTTGCTCGCCGACCTCGCGTCTCTGCCGGCTCCGATCGGGAGCGCGGATGCCCTGGTGGCCAGCCTCGCGAAGCGGACCGGGCACACCCTCGATTATGCCGCCTGGCGCCGGATCGAAGCCGCCGAAGCCGCCCGTGGCCGAGCGGCTGGAAAACCCCGCGAGAAGTTCGTGACGCGCGCAGAGATGCTCGCGGTCGCGGGCGTGGCGGCTTGAGATGGCAGCACAGACGGCGACCTCGACCTGCGGGCTCATCGACAGCTTCGGACGACGCGTGACTTATCTGCGTCTCTCGGTCACCGACCGGTGCGACCTGCGCTGCGTCTACTGCATGTCGGAGGACATGACCTTTCGCTCTCGACGGGACATCCTCAGCCTGGACGAATTGGCTCGGTTGGCGCGTTTGTTCATTGCCCGCGGCATCGACAAGCTGCGCATCACCGGGGGGGAGCCGCTGGTGCGGCCCGGCATCCTCGGCCTGTTCGAGGAACTCTCGCAGCCGCTCCGGGACGGCTCGCTGCGCGAACTGACCCTCACGACGAACGGAACGCAACTCGCCCGCTTCGCCGATGATCTGGCCCGGACGGGGGTGCGCCGGATCAACGTCTCGCTCGACACCCTCGACCCGGAGCGCTTCCGGATGCTGACCCGTGGCGGTTCCCTCGCCAAGGTGCTGGAGGGGATCGCCGCGGCCCGCGCGGCGGGGCTCGCGGTCAAGCTCAACGCGGTCGCATTGAAGGACGGGACGGAGGGCGAGATCGACGAGCTCGTCGCCTTCGCCCACGACCGAAGCATGACCCTGAGCCTCATCGAGACCATGCCGCTCGGTGATGTCGGCATCGATCGCCTCGATCAGTACCTCCCCCTGGACGCCTTGCGCCGGCGGATCGAGGAGCGCTGGACGCTCATCGACGTCCCGATGCGAAGCGGCGGCCCGGCCCGCTACGCGCGTGTCGCGGAGACGGGCGGCCTGATCGGTTTCATCACCCCGCACACGCACAACTTTTGTGCGGATTGCAACAGGGTACGGATCACGGCGTCGGGCACGTTGCACACGTGCCTGGGCCAGGACGACGCGACGGACCTGCGGACACTCCTGCGAACCGGCGGCACGGACGACGATCTCGTGAGAATCATCGACGTGGCCCTCGGCCGTAAGCCCAAAGGCCACGATTTCGTTTTGAGCCGTGGCGCAGCCACCCAAATCGCGAGAAAGATGTCTGAGACCGGCGGGTGATGCTAGACATGTCTATACTATTGATGAGCATGTTGTGGAGATTTTAGCTTTGGACTATATTTCGCTAATTTATTATCTAAGGATTTTACGGCAGATTAACGTTGCGAAAGATCGAAGCGCGTCAGCGGCAAATCACCCTCAGCGGACCTGCGGCGAACCAAGCATACGGCCATGATCAACGGCTAGCCGTTCTTCATGTCGGGCGTCTGCGCCGTCGTGAACCCGACGACCATCTTCACGCCGGTCTTGCCGTCGTCGACGAGCCGGAGGTCGTTGTTGCAGGAGGCGGCTTGTCCGTTGATCTTCAGTTCGAGGCAATGCCCCGCGTTCACGTCGTCGACGGGTGGGTTGGCTAGCGCTGCCTCGGCTGACCGCATGGCAAGGGCGAGCGCGATCATCGTCCGCTTCATGGGAGATCAGATTCCTGATGGGGTGGGAGGCGTGCTGCCGGGCTACTTGGCCGGATGGTGTCGATGGGGGTTGACCCCATCGCTACTCGTTCAGCGCCGCTTGAGGGTGCCGCCGAAGTCACAGGACGGTCCGTGGAAGTGGTCGCAGTTTTCCGAAGTCACCTGCACGCGGCTGCGATCGCCGTTGTAGCGAACCGTGATCTCGCAGACCTCGTTGGGCTCGCCCGCCTTCACCCTGAGACGAAGAGTGCTCGCGTCCAGCTTCCTATCGGTACCGCGAATTTTGCCAATGCATTGGTTCGGGATCGCAGTATCCACGATCACCAGATACGCGCTGTTCTCGTCATCTCTATCGAGGGCGAGCACTTGGAGTTCGAGGCGGCCGTCGCCACGTCCCTGTAAGCGACCTTCGAGTCTCAGAACTGCGGAAGCGCTTGACGTGAGTAGAGCCCCGATGGCTGCCAAACCGATATCCGCAAACGGCGGCGAGCGGGCTTAACCCAGCGGGAAGTCGCCGCGCGGGCGAATGTCGAAGGCATTGCGAGTATCCTCTGCGGTCGGGAAAGCCGACAGAGGGGATTCACGTTGGCCCGCCTGAAATTTAAAGCGCCGCGTTGATTCTTGGTGTGGCGGACCGCCGCATGCTGTCGATGGCGCTGTAGACTGAGCCCTTAGGTGCATGGCCCGGTACGCCAATGAAGGGAGCTCGTGAGCTTCGGGTTTGCGCCATAAGTGGAAGTTGGCCGCCTGCCCGGAAGCAGACGTTCCCCCAATGCATACAGGTCGGCCAGGAAGATATCGGTCTCGATCTCGGTCATGCTGGGTCCAGGCGGTTGATCGCGTTCGAAAGTCGCCTCCCCACCATCGCTTAGAGATCGAGGATCACGCTCCCTTCCGCGCGCGAGACGCACGGGGTCATTCGGTTCTTGCGTTTCCCGACCGAGAGCACGGTATCGCGATGGATCACCGTGCCATCGCGGTAGCCGCACTCGCAGGCGCCGCAGACTCCGAGTTCGCACGAGGCGGGCTGAGAGACGCCGTGCTCGCGCAGGATGTCGAGGAGCGAACGGTCTGCAGGCACGTGAAGCAGGGTGCCTGTGGATGCGATGCGCGCCTCGAACGGCTCGGGCTTGAAGGTTTCGTCCGAGAGGGGGGCGAAGTGCTCCACATGGACCTGCTCCGGCGGCCAGCCCTGAGCGTCGAGGGCATACTGGACGGCGTCGGTGAGACGCCGCGGGCCACAGGCATAGACGTGCGTGTCCACCGTGAAGTCGCAGAGATGCGTCGGATCGAGGCGTCGACCTTCATCGGCGAACCAGCCCTGCAGTCGGTCACCGCAGATCGCGCGGACGTCCGCGAGGAGAGGCGCATGGGTGGCGGAGCGCGCACAGACATGAAGCGCGAAGTCCGCTCCTTCCGCCGCAAGCGTGCGTGCCATGGCGAGGAGCGGCGTCACGCCGATCCCACCCGCCACGAGAATATGGCGCCGTCCGTCGGGTGCGAGGGGGAAGTTGTTGCGGGGCGCGGAGACGTCGGCGACCGAGCCAACGCTGAGGTTGCCGTGCACCCAAGTCGAACCCCCGCGTCCCGCCTCCTCGCGCTTGATCGCGATCTCGTATCGCGTGCGATCCGCAGGGTCGCCGCAGAGCGAGTACTGGCGCACGCGTCCATCCGGCAGCCGAAGATCAAGGTGGGCACCGGCTGTCCAGGACGGGAGCTCCGGCCGTCGCGGATGAACCAGGGTGAGATGCAGCACGTCGGGCGTCGTCGCCATAGCCGCTGCGACCTGCATCTTCATGACGAGGCGTGCGCTCACGACCTAGTCCGCCATCTCGATGGTGTCGCCGACCCGGATGATCCCCCCGCGCTCGATCCCGCAATTGAGGCCCGAGCGGTTGTAGAGAGGCAGGTAGACCGGCTGGCCCAGGAGTTCCTCGAGGTACTTGCACGGAAAGTTGAGCCGTCCGCCGCGCAGGATCACCTCGCCCACGCGAAAGCGACGTCCCACGAGGTGGTTCAGTGGGACGCCCCGAACCGTGAGGTTGCGGCGGTGGTCGATCGGCGCGATGTGCAGAGGACCGCTTTGTAGCGGCGGGTCGTTCCGGTTGATCGCGTCCAGCGCCTCCTGCTCGATCAGCGTCACCTCACGGGTGTCGGGCTTGGGCGAATAGGTGCCCGAACCGAGATAGTAGCGGTCGCCCTCGATGCCGCGCCCGGCGACGCACCGGGCCTCGGCGCGCTCTTCCATCTCGTAGCTCGCTGCCGAAGCGGTATGGATGTTGAGCAGGCTGCCCCGCCATCCCACGGCTCCACCCGGCACGCCGACAGCGATCGAACCGGCCGGGTGCGCGAATGCCTCGACCATGCGGGGGGCTGATGCGTCCGTCATCGCGTGGCCTCCGACTGTGTCGCGAGGGCGATGGCTTCGATCTCGACCATGGCATCGCGGGGCAACCGGGCGACCTCGATCGTCGAGCGTGCCGGGGCATCGCCGGGGAAGTGCTCCGCATAGACCGCGTTCATGGCGGCGAAGTCGTTCATGTCCTTGAGGAACACGGTCGTCTTGGCGACCGTCGCCAGGCTCGCGCCACCCGCCTCCAGAACCGCCGAGAGATTGGCCAGGGAGGCCCTGGTCTGCGCCGCGATGCCGTCGGGAAACCCGCCCGTCTCCGGGTTGATCGGGAGTTGCCCGGAGGCGAAGACGAGATCGCCGACGCGTGTGGCCTGGGCATAGGGACCGGCGGCCGGAGCAGCCTTGTCCGTCTTGATGATCGTCCTGTTCATCCGTCCTCCTCGAAGCCGGCGCGGCTCCACAACATGTCTACGATACTAGATAATTATCCACTGTGAAGGAGCCGCGAGCGGCGTTTCGCAGTTCGCGACTCCGAACATCGCAAAGAGGCGGTCGCTCAGTCGATCTGCCGCCGCGCGGTCTCGGGTGAGAGGAACGCGGCGACCAGCGTCACGCAGGCCAGCACGATCAGGTAGACCGAGATCGGCCAGGTCGCGCCGCTGCTCCAGGTCAGCAGGGCGGCGGCGATGAGCGGGGTGAAGCCGCCGCTCAGGGCCGCTCCGACTTGGAAGCCAAGCGAGGCGCCGCTGTAGCGCAGGCGCGCATCGAACAGCTCCGACATCCAGGCCGCCCCCGTCCCGAACATGATGCCCTGGCCGAAGCTCAGCGCCACCGCGACGGTCAGCGTGATGATGGTCGGATCGCGGGTGTCGAGAAGCTGGAACAGCGGGAAGGCGAAGACGATGGAAAACAAGCAGGCGACGACGAACAGGGTGCGGCGGCCGTAGCGGTCCGAGAGCCATCCGAAGACAGGAATCGTGAAGAGTTCGATGATCGCCGCGACCAGGATGCCGTTGAGGATGATGCTGCGCGGCAGGCCGAGTTTCCCCGTCACGTAGGAGATCGAGAACACCGTGACGATGCTGACATAGGCGATCTCCGACACTTTCAGGCCGACGGCCTTAAGGAAGGTCCGAGGGTGCTCGGTGAGGATCTCGACGACCGGGATCTTGGCAACGGCGGCGCGCTCTTTCACACGCTGGAACGAGGGCGTCTCGTGCAGGCGAAGCCGGATGAAGAGTCCGACGCCGACGAGGAAGGCGCTCGCGAGGAACGGCAGGCGCCAGCCCCAGGCCAAGAACTCGGCTTCGGGCATCAGACCCGTCAGGGCGAAGGCTCCGATGGAGAGGATGACGCCCAGGGGATAGCCGAGCTGGACGATGCTCCCGAAGAAGCCGCGCCGATGGGCCGGTACGCTCTCGACCACCATCAGGACCGCGCCGCCCCATTCCCCGCCGATGCCGATGCCCTGGACCAGCCGCAGGGTGACGAGCAGGATCGGTGCCCAGACGCCGATCTGCGCATAGGTCGGCAGGCAGCCGATCAGGAAGGTGCCGAGGCCCATGATCATGATCGTGAGGGACAGCATGGCCTTACGGCCGATCTTGTCGCCGAAATGGCCGAAGACGATGCCGCCCAGGGGGCGTGCCAGAAATCCGACAGCGTAAGAGCCGAAGGCGGCGATCGTCCCGACGACGGGGTCGATGCTCGGAAAGAAGAGCTTGTTGAACACGAGGGCACTGGCCGTGCCGTAGATCAGGAAGTCGTACCATTCGACAGTCGTGCCGATCACGCTCGACCAGACGATCTGCCGTCGGTCCGCGAGGGACACCTCGTTCCGGTCGAGACCGCCTTCGGTTTCCATCACAATCGCCGTACTCGCCATGGCCTTCGACCCTCCACAGAACTGGAGAAAATTCCACTGATGTGGAGGCAATCGCCATGCCAGATGCTGCAGCGATCGTTTGGCGCGCCCCGGGCGCGCATGACGGCGCCCGGCCGTGCGGCGAAAGCCGGGACGTCGCGGGATGGGGCGCGTGCAAACGTCGGGACGATCCCCTATTCAGGGGCGAAGCTGACCCGAACGGCCCTACTGCCGGTCTACCGGGAGGATGGGAGTGGATGACGGCATGTCGGTGAGGGAGATGGTTGCCCCGGCTCAGACAGCGGCAGAAACGAGTCCCCAGATCTATGTGTCCGAGGAGATCCGTCGCCGCCGCAGGGAGCTCCACCTTTCCCTGGAGGCGCTCGCGACGCGCTCCGGCGTGAGCCGCTCAATGATCTCGAAGATCGAGAGGGCCGAGGCGGTGCCCTCAACCGCTGTGCTCTCCCGCCTGGCCGAGGCGCTCGGCGTGACCTTCTCGCGGTTGATGTCCCCAGCGACCGAACTCGAGGTCCTGCTGATCCCGGCGCGTCGCCAGCCCATCCTTCGGGACGAAGAATCGGGCTTCCTGCGTCGCTGCCTGTCGCCGGTCCTACCGGGCCGAGGCATCGATCTGGTCCTGAACACCCTGCCGCCCGGTGGCAGCACGGGCGAGTTCACGGCCCATCGCCCCGGCGTCTCGGAATACATCTACATCCTGCGCGGCCGCCTGCGCGCCGTGATCGGTGACCGGACCGTGATCGCGGAGACGGGGGACAGCCTGTATTTCGAAGCCGATGCCGGTCACGCTTTCACGAATCTCGGCACGGATCCGTGCGAGTATATCCTGGTGATCGATCCGTCCCGCGCTCGGTAGCGATCTTCCGTCGGAAGATCGGGGTTTCGCTTGCGTTGCAGGGAATCGGCTTGAGTATCAACCGGAGCGCATCCTGCGATGGAAGACCGTTTTGACATCGCCGTCGTCGGCCTTGGCGCCATGGGCAGCGCGGCCCTCTATCAACTGGGGCTGCGGGGCGCGAAGGCGGTCGGCCTCGATCGCTTCGCCCCGCCGCATGCCCTGGGGTCGAGTCACGGCGAGAGCCGCATCACCCGGCAGGCCGTCGGCGAGGGCCGCGACTACGCCCCCTTCGTCCTGGCTTCGCACCGGATCTGGCGCGCTCTGGAGGCGGAGACCGGGGAGACACTGTTGACCGCCTGCGGCGCCCTGGTGTTGGGGCCGGGCAGCGGTGACACCTCCCATCACGGCAAGCCGGATTTCGTCGGGCGTTCGATCGATGCCGCGCGGGCCTTCGCGATCCCGCACGAGGTCCTCGACGCAGGCGAGATCGCGCGCCGCTTCCCGCAATTCCTGAATCTCAACGGCGACGAGAAGGCCTATTACGAGCCTGGCGGCGGTTACGTTCGCCCCGAACGCTGCATCGCCGCGCAACTGCGCCGCGCCGGTGAGCTCGGCGCCGACATCCGCACCGGGACGACGGTGCTGTCGATCCTCAAAGAGCCGGGCGGAGTCCGGATCGAGACCGACCGTGGCGTCGTCCTGGCCGATCAGGTGGTCGTCTCGGCGGGAGCCTGGACCGCGCCCCTCCTGGGCTCGCCTTTCACGGACTTGCTCACGGTCAACCGCCAGCTCCTGCACTGGTACGCCCTCGATGACGCCTCGGCCTATGGCCCCGAGGCGCCGGTCTTCATCTGGATGCATGGATCCGGTGAAACGGACTACCTCTACGGATTCCCGCCTCTGCCGGGCGAGGCCCAGGTCAAGGTCGCCACCGAACAGTACGAGACCTCCACGAGGGCCGATGTCCTCGACCGCGCCGTGGGACCCGAGGAATCCGCCGCGATGCATCGGCACCACGTGGCGGGCCGGCTCGCCAGCGCGACGGCGCGGGTGACCAAGGCCGCCGCCTGCCTCTACACCGTGACCCCCGACCGCGGATTCATCATCGACCGCCACCCGCGGATGGACCGGGTCCTCGTCGTCTCCGCCTGCTCAGGGCACGGCTTCAAGCACTCGGCCGGGATCGGCGAGGCCGTGGCAAACGAGATGTCTCGGGCGAGCGGGCGCATCGATCTCGAACCGTATTCGCTTGCGCGGTTCGACCGATCCCCACAGTGATGGCCTGCCGATTGCTTGACCCGCTTGGACCGGACAAGGCAGTCTCTCTGGCGAGGGATCGTGGTACCCGGGTCTCGTACCCGGTCGCCCCGGATGTCCCAAGAAACAGGTGTCGTTTCATGCGCAAGCCGACAATAGCGTTCCTCGGCTCCAGTCTGCTTGCAGCGGCCACATCGCTTTCAGCCTCCTTGGCCACGGCCGCGGATGGAATCGAGGCGATCAAGCAGCGTGGGACGCTCATCGTCGGTGTGAAGGCGGATTACCGTCCCTTCGGCTTCCGCGATCCGAGCGGAGCGATCATCGGGCTGGAACCGGATCTCGCCGCCGACGTCGCCAAGCGCCTCGGCGTGAAGCTCGAACTCGTGCCGGTGGTCTCCTCCAACCGGATCGAGTTCCTGCAGCAGGGCAAGGTCGACCTCCTCATCGCCACGATCTCGGACAAGCCGGAGCGCCGCCGCGTCGTGCAGGCCATCGACCCGCAATATTATTCCGACTTCGTCAACGTGATGCTGCCCAAGAAGGCCAACATCACCGACTGGGCGCAGCTGAAGGGCAAGCCCCTCTGCGCAACCTCCGGCGCCTGGTACAACAAGGACGTGGCCCGTACCTACGGTGTCGAGATCGTCGCTTTCGACGGCTCGGAGAAGCCGCTCTTCGCCCTCAAGCAGGGCAACTGCCTCGGCTACGTCTACGATCAGAGCATGCTGCAGGGGAAGCTCCTCGACGCCGACTGGAAGGCGGATTACGCCCTGCCGCTGAAGGGCATCTTCGACGCCCCCTGGATGATGGCGGTGGCGCCGGGTAACAGTTCGCTGCAGACGATGATGGAGGCCACGACCAAAGACTGGATGAAATCCGGTTTCATCGTCGAGGGCGAGAAAAAGTGGGGCATCGAGCCGACGGAATACTCGAAGGCGATGCACGAGAAGTACAAGAACGCGACCAACTGAGTGTCTCTCACGAAACTCCCGCCGCGCGGTAGGGGTCAGGGCGAAAACCGGCCACGGTCGGGAGTTTCGTGAGGCATTCCGCGCAGGGCCGATCGACTCGCCGTCTTGAGGAGCACGATGGACGCCGTTCCGAACTGGTTCCGGACCCTTTACGACACGACGGGCTTCAACTTCACGGTCTTCTACGACCCCTATGATTGGGACCGCTACGTCAACGGCCTGAAGACGACCCTGCTGCTGGCGGTGACGACGATTCTGGCCAGTCTCGTCATCGGCGCCGTTGGGGCACTCCTCCAGGGTGGCCCGTCGCGGCTCCTGCGCGGAGTCGTGAACGGCTTCGTCGTGGTGTTCCGCAACACGCCGCCGTTGGTGCAGATCTTCTTTTTCTACTTCGGTCTGGGCACCCTGCTGCCGGCCGCCCAGACCGCCGACGGACTGCGCGTGCCGATCCTCGACAACGTGCAATGGGCCATCGTCTCGCTGTCGCTGTTCGCCGGAGCCTTCAACGTCGAGATCTTCCGGTCCGGCATCGAGGCGGTGCCGCGTACCACCATCGAGGCGGCCGAGGCCCTCGGCTATACCCGCCTGAAGGCCTACCTCTACATCGTGCTGCCGCTCGCTCTCCGCGTTTGTCTGCCGGCACTCAACAACAACCTCATCAACCTCCTGAAGACCACCACCCTGGCCTACGCCATTGCGGTGCCCGAGACGCTGTACGCAGTGAAGCAGATCTGGTCGGAATCGCAGAACGTGCTGGAGATGATGATCGTACTGCTGGCGACCTACGCGGTCCTCGTCGGCGTCCTCGTCTGGATCATGCATCGCTGGGAGCGGGCCCTCCGGATCCCGGGATACAGCCGGTGAGGGCGGCACCACCGAGTGCCGGCGACCTGCCGGTCCTGCTGCCGTTCCGGGTCTCGCGCACGCGGACCCGGTTCGCCCTCCGCCCGACGCAAACGTGGCTCCTCGGGGCGTGGCTCGCCGGCCTCGTCCTCGTGGTGCCGGCCTTCGCGCAAGGGCCGGACGCCGTGCTGTCGCCGCTCCAGGTCGTCCTGCGCTGGGCGCCGCTGCTGCTGACGGGCTTTGCCTTCAACGTCGCGATCTCGCTCGTGGCGATGCTCCTCGGCACGGGGGCGGGTCTCGGGCTGGGACTCGCCCTGGTGAGCGAGGGGCCGGTCCTGCGCCGCATCGCCTGGGGCGTGACGCAGGTCTTCCGCAACGTGCCCTGGCTGGTGCTGCTGTTCTTCGTGATGTTTCTCGTGCCGTTCCAGGTCACGGTGTTCGGCTTGCGCGTGCCGCTGCCCGACTGGGTCAAGGGGACGGTGGGGTTCGCGCTGCCGGTGATGGCCAATGTCGCCGAGATCGTGCGCGGCGCCGTGCGCTCGGTGCCGGCCACCCAGTGGGAGGCGGCCGAATCCCTGGCCTTCACCCGGCGGCAGACGCTGTTCCGGATCATCCTGCCTCAATGCCTCAAGCGCATGCTGCCGCCCTGGATGAACGTCTACGCCCTGATCGCCATGGCGACGGTGCAGGCCTCCATCGTCGGCGTCACCGAGATGCTGACATTGACGGCGCAGGTTCACGCCGCCGAAGGGGGCCGGCCGGAGCTGTTCGCTCCCCTCTACGGCTTCGCCCTGCTGTGCTTCTTCCTCTACTGCTATCCGATCGACCGGCTGACCGCGCGCCTGGAGCGGCGCTTCGAGACGGCATGAGGCCAGTGTTCCCTATGGTGCGTCCCCGATGCTGAAGGTTCCGACCGCCAATGCGCCAATCATCCAGCTGCTCGACGTGCACAAGTCCTTCGGCGAAGCCGAGGTACTCAAGGGCATCAGCTTCGACGTGCGTCGGGGTGAGGTCGTCTGCATCATCGGGCCGTCCGGCTCGGGCAAGTCGACGCTGATCCGCTGCATCAACGCCCTCGTTCCAGTCACCTCCGGCACCATCCGGGTCGACGGGATCGAGGTGGCCGACCCGAAACTCGACAAGCTGGCCCTGCGGCGCAAGGTCGGCATGGTGTTCCAGCAGTATAACCTGTTTCCGCACAAGACGGCGCTGCAGAACGTCATGATGGCGCCCATCCACGTGCTGGGCCAGGACAAGCGGGAGGTCGAGGCCCGGTCACGGGCGCTCCTTGCCAAGGTGCGGCTCGCCGGCAAGGAGGCGGCCTATCCCGGCGAGATGTCGGGCGGGCAGCAGCAGCGCGTGGCCATCGCCCGCTCGCTCGCGATGCGGCCGGACGTGATGCTGTTTGACGAGGTCACAGCCGCCCTCGATCCCGAGACGGTCAAGGAGGTGCTGGTCACCATCCGCGAGTTGGCCGAGGAGGGCATGACCTGCCTCCTCGTCACCCACGAGATGAACTTCGCGCGCGAGGTCGCCGACCACGTCTACTTCACCGATCGCGGTGTCATCGTCGAGCACGGGCCGCCCGAGACTTTGTTCTCGTCCGCCGTCGATCCGCGCACGCGGCGATTCCTGTCCCAGGTTCTCTAGAAACCCATTCAAGCCTATTCAGACGAGCTTCGAGGTCGGGGCTTTGGCTGCACACCCCGGCGGGCTTAACGTTTCATTGCCGAGCGTTGCACGAAGCCGGCGCGGCGCGGAGCCCGTCAATATTGGGCACGGACGACAAGGTCGGCCTCAGACGCGATCCCTCGTCTATCTCCCGAGCAACTCATCAGGTTCCTGACCCAGCCCATAGCTTGCACGAGATCCTCCGCGGAGCGGGTCGAGATGCCCAGGATGTAGGCCTTCTGGATCACCGCCGTCAGTGTTCCTCATCCTGAGCTTGTCGGAGGGGTCGGCCGTGCGCTGCGGCTTCAGGAGGCCGGGAAGGCACACCCCTTGCGCAGCCCTCCCACGCCGTCAGCCGCTCGGCCGCAAAGACGATCATCGCGGACCACCCCGCGCGCTACATCACCGCCCTACATAACTGCCTTCCGAGACAAGTAAAAAATAACATTGCGCTGATCTGCAGGGCGACCAATCGGTAATAATCAGTGTTATGGTTTGATCTGCCTGAATAAATAGACAGGAGTGGATAATCAATATCTTGGGCGCTTCAAGGCATCGATAGGCATCTGAAGCGCGACCGGACCGATTGAAGGCTCCACAATGGGTCGATCACTCGTGGGAACGGGATTGCCCGGCCCCGCGACGATGCCTGCGCGTTCACAGTCGCGAGCTTCATCGAGACACGGATGCGGCGGACGTTGCACGGCAATCACCCCAGCAACTCATCTTTGCCCCGACGCTGTTGGTTGGCTGCAGTGATCTTCTTCATCAGGCGGATCAGGGTCGCTTGCTCGTCTTCCGAGAGGGATTCGAGCGTCGCGTCGTGCGCCTGTCGTGCGGCCGCCTCCATCCGGCTCAGCAAGACGCGGCCGGCCTGAGTCAACCGGCAGCGTTGAGAGCGCCGGTCGGTCGGTGAAGCAGAGCGTTCGACGAATCCGCGTGCTTCCAGACGTTTGATGGCGCCGGTCGTCGTCGTACGGTCGAGAGCCACAGCATTGGCTAAGGTTGTCTGATCGGCTTCGCCGCATTCTGCCAGTAAAGAGAGCAGGCTGTACTGCAGCGGAGTGATACGGAAAGCGCCACAACGCTCTGAAAAGAGGCTGACGTGAATCTGATGAAGGCGCCGGATGAGAAATCCCGGCCGCTCCGGCAAAAGCCAAGGTGTTCCGATGGGCTGAAGAGCCTCCGGTGATGGCGCCGCATTCGCTTCAGCCAGCCCGCTTTCGTTCATCCGCGTCTCGTCTCCCGCTCCCGATCCGAAGCCCGGACCGTTCCTGGCACGTAACATGCCTTGGCAGATATACGAAGCATGCTTCGCATTTCCTTGGTCACGTCCGTGCGAGGCAAGGCGAAGGCCGACACGCGACGATGGAGGAGACGGAATGGACGCTGGTCGCTACGACATGCTGCTGCGCGGCGGACGGGTCATCTGCCCGGTTTCCGGCATCGACGGCATCAAGGACGTCGCCATCCGTGACGGGCGGATCGCCGCCGTCGAGGACCACATCGTCCCCTCCTCGTCGACCGAGGTGGTGAACGTCCAGGGCAAGCTGGTCCTGCCGGGGATGATCGACACCCACGGCCACGTCTACCAATACGTCACAGGCCGGTTCGGACTGCCGCCCGACATGGTCGGCGTGCGCTCAGGGGTGACCACGGTCATCGACCAGGGCGGCGCCTCCTGCATGACCCTGCCGGGCTTTCGCCACTTCGTCTCCGAGAAGGCCGAGACCCGGATCTACGCGTTCCTCTCCGCCTATCTGGTCGGCGGCCTCGAAGGGCACTTCTATCCGAACCTCTACAGCCCGGACGGAGTCGACATCGACGCCACGGTGAAGTCGGCGGTGGAGAACCGCGACCTCGTGCGCGGCATCAAGGGGCACGCCGAGATCGGGGGCTTCGCCCGCTGGGGCATCAAGGTGATGGAGATGGCGGCCGAGATCAGCCGCCGGGCCGACCTGCCCCTCTACGTGCATTTCGGCCAGCTCTGGGGCCTGCCCGAGAGCGGCGCCAACGGCGAGGACGCCAACACCATCATGGAGCGGGTGATCCCGCTGCTGCGCCCCGGGGATTTCCTCGCCCACCCGTTCACGCGTCATCCGGGCGGCTTCATCAACGAGGAGGGCGTCGTCCACCCGATCATCCGGGCGGCAATGGATGCGGGCCTCCGGGTCGATGTCGGGCATGGCAGCCACTTCTCCTATCGGGTGGCCCGCGCCTCCCTGCCGGCGGGCGTCGTGCCCTACACGTTGGGCGCCGACATGCACGGCTACAACACCGAGGTGCCGCGACCGGCGGGCACGCCCGAGGAGCACCACGACGACGAGAACCACCCCTTCCTCGGCCAGGCCCGCTTCAGCCTGACCCAGGCCATGAGTTCGATGATGGCGTTGGGCCTCAGCCTCGAAGAGGTGGTGCCCATGGTGACGAAGCATCCGGCCGAGATGCTGGGCCTGTCCGACCGGATCGGCGCCCTGACGCCGGGCTTCGCCGCCGACGTCTCGGTGCTGCACGACCATCGCGGTCGCTTCCTGTTGCGCGACAACGAGGACACGCAGGTCATCGCCCAGCGCCTGCTGCAGCCGGCCTTCTGCCTGCGCGCTGGCCGCCGCTTCGACGCCGACTCGCCGATCCTGCCCAGCGCCGTCGCGGCCTGACCCTGGCACTCGAAGGAGACGACCGCATGAGGGCCGATCCGTCCCCACTGCCGCCCGACCCCCGGCGCGATTGGTCCCGCCTCGACCGGGCGGCGCGCGATGCTGCCTACGATAACAATGCGGCGGTACCCGATGCCGCCGCCCAGGCCGCTGCGCGGAACGCGGCCTCCGCCGCCTACCGCGCCGCGCATCCGGGCGCCCTCGACATCCCTTATGCGCCGGCGCCGCGCACGGCCCTCGACCTCTATCCGGCGACAAACCCGGCCGCGCCCTGCCTCGTCTTCATTCACGGCGGCTATTGGCAGCGCAATTCCCCTGACCTGTTCGCCTGCTTCGCCGAAGGCACTGCCGCCGCCGGCTGGTCCGTGGCGATGCCGGGCCACACCCTCGCCCCCGAGGCGAGCCTGACGCAAATCGTCGAGGAGATCGGCTTGTGCCTCGACTGGCTGGCAGAGCACGGGCCGGCTCACGGCGTTGCCGGTCCCTTGGTGATCGCCGGCTGGTCGGCGGGGGCGCATCTCGCGGCGATGCAGCTCCATCACCCGGCCGTTGTGGCGGGGCTCGCGATTTCGGGCGTCTACGAACTCGGGCCCATCCGTGACACCGGCCTGAACGATGCCCTCTCACTCACCGACGCTGAGGTCGCGGCCTTGTCACCCCTGCGCCTGCCGGTGATGGGGAAACCCTTGGCCATTGCTTATGGCAGCGCCGAGCGCCCGGCCCTCGTCCACGACGCCCGTGACTTCCATGCCCTGCGCAGCACCCACCACGCGCCGGGGCCGCTCGTCCCCGTGGCGGGGGCCGAACACTTCTCGATCTTGAACGAACTGCGTCGTCCCGGCGGCGTGCTGGTGCGCGCCGCGATCGACCTCATCGAGGGGAGACACGCATGAGCGACGCGAACGGCCTCACCGAGGGCGTCGGCGCCCGCCTGCCCCGCAAGGAAGACGACCGCCTGATGCGCGGGCGCGGACACTATGTCGGCGATCTGCGCCTCCCCGGCCTGCAGGATGTCGCCTTCGTCCGCAGCCCCCTGGCGCATGCCCGCATCCGGGCGATCCACGTACCTGACGCGTTTCGCGGGCAGGTGTTCACGGCGGCCGACCTCGCGGACGTGCAGCCGATCCGGGCCGTCTCGGGGCTCGCCGGCTTCAAGGTCTCCGAGCAGCCGGTCCTGGCCAAGGACAAGGTCCGGCAGGTCGGGGAATTGCTGGCGATCTGCCTCGCGCCGACGCGGGCGCAAGCCGAAGACATCGCCGCCGCCATCGTCCTCGACCTCGAGGAGCTTCCGGCCGTGCACGACATGCTCGCCGCCCGCGAGCCCGGCTCCGCCCTGGTCCACGAGCATTGGGGCGACAACGTTTTTCTTGAGACCCTGGTCGACGTGAACTTCACTTCGGCGCTCGACGCTCCGATCAAGGTCTCGCGCACCATCTCCACCGGACGCCAGTGCATGGCGCCCATCGAGGGGCGGGGCACGGTGGTGCATCTCGACCACCGCATGGACCAGCTCGTGGTCCACACGGCGAGCCAGATGCCGCACATCGTGCGCAACGGCCTCTCCGAATGTCTCGGGATCGAGCAGGGGCGCCTGCGCATCGTCTCGCCCGATGTGGGCGGCGGCTTCGGCTACAAGGCGATCCTGCTCGCCGAGGATGTCTGCCTCGCCTGGCTGGCGCTCCGCGTCGGCCACCCCGTGCGCTGGCTGGAAGACCGGCGCGAGCACCTCACCGCCAACGCCAATTGCCGCGAGCACCATTACCGCATCACCGCCTATGCGGAACGGGACGGCACCCTCCGGGGCATCGATTGCGAGGCCACGGTCGATTCCGGTGCCTACTCGGCCTACCCGTTCTCCGCCTGCCTGGAGGCCGCGCAGGTGGCCAGCATCCTGCCCGGCCCCTACGACTTCCCGGCCTATCGCTGCCGGACCTGGTCGGTGGCCACCAACAAATGCCCGATCCTGCCCTATCGCGGGGTCGCCCGGACCGGCGTGTGCTTTGCCATGGAACTGATCCTCGACGCGGTGGCGGCCGAGGCGGGCATCGAACCCTGGACGGTGCGCGAGAAGAACCTCGTGCGGGCCGAGCAGATGCCCTTCGACAACATCACCGCCAAGCATTTCGACAGCGGCGACTACCCGCAGGCGTTGAGACGCGCCCTCGCCGCCATCGACGTCGACGCCGTTCGGGCGCGCCAGCGGACACCCGAGGCCGACGGGCGCCGCATCGGCCTCGGACTCTCGATCTATTGCGAGCAGGCGGCGCACGGCACCTCGGTCTATTCCGGCTGGGGCATCCCCATGGTGCCGGGCCACGAGCAGGCCGGCGCGCGGCTCACCCCCGATGGCGGCCTCGAACTTCGGATCGGCGCCCATTCCCACGGGCAGGGATTGGAGACGACCCTGGCGCAGGTGGCGCACGAAATCCTCGGCGTGCCGGTGGCTCGCACGCGCCTCGTCCATGGCGACACCGCGATGACGCCGTATTCCACCGGTTCCTGGGGATCGCGCGTCATGGTGATGGCGGGCGGCGCCGTGGCGTCGGCCTGCCGCGAGCTCAGCTTGCGGGCGCTCCGCATCGGGGCGCACCTGCTCCAGGCCGACCCGGCGGACTGCCGCTTCGAGGCGGGTCGCGTCGTCGGCCCCTCGGGCGATGTCGGCCTCGCCCAGATCGCCCACACCTGGTACCGGCGCCCGCAGGATCTGGCCCTCGATGTCGATCCGGGCGGCCTCGAAGTCACCGCCGGTTACAAGCCGCAACGCGATTCCGGCACCTTCTCCTACGCCGCCCATGCGGCCCTCGTCGCCGTGGACCCCGATTTAGGGGCGGTGGAAATCCTCGACTACGTCATCGTCGAGGATGGCGGCACCCTCGTGAACCCGCTGGTGGTGGACGGCCAGATCTATGGCGGCCTCGCGCAGGGCATCGGCACGGCCCTCTACGAGGAGATGCGCTTCGATTCCCGGGGCCAGCCGCTGGCCTCCACCTTCGCCGACTACCTCCTGCCGGGGCCGGCGGAGGTGCCCGAACCTCGCATCGACCACATGGAGACCCCCTCCCCCTACACGCAGTTCGGCGTGAAGGGGATCGGCGAGGGCGGGGCCATCGCGCCCCCGGCCGCGCTCGCCAACGCCATCAACGACGCCCTGCGCCCCCTCGGTGTGGCGATGCTGCATGCGCCGGTGAGCCAGCATCGGATCGTCGAGGCCGTGCTGGAGGCCCGCGACGCGGCCTCTGCCCGCAGCCGGGAGGCCGCATGAAACCCGCCCGTTTCGCCTATGAGCGCCCCGGCGATCTGCCCGCCCTGCTCGCCCGGCTCGCCACCGCCGAGGGCAGCGTGAAGCTGATGGCCGGGGGGCAATCCCTCGGACCGATGCTGAACCTGCGCCTCGTCGAACCCGACCTCGTCCTCGACATCACGGGCATCCCCGAGCTGCGTCGGGCGTCCGTCGAAGGCGAGACCCTGGTGCTCGGCGCCTGCATCACCCATGCGGATATCGAGGACGGGCGCGTCCCCGACCTGACGGGCGGCGCCATGGCGCGGGTGGCGATGGCCATCGCCTACCGGCCGGTGCGCAATCGCGGCACGATCGGCGGCTCCCTCGTCCATGCCGATCCGGCCGCCGACTGGGTCACGTCGCTGATCGCCCTCGGCGCCGAAGTCGAACTGGCGTCGGCCTCCGGCCGCCGCCGGCTGGCCCTGGAGGACTTCGTCACCGGCGCCCTCGACGTGGCCCTGGCGCCCGGCGAAATGCTGGTCGCCGTGCGGATTC
>NZ_VRVC01000056.1:0-30413 GCF_008040005.1 Methylobacterium sp. WL19 | reverse complement strand
GCGCCGGCGGGGCGGGCTGGTTCGGCCCGCGCTCCGAGGTGAGGCTCGCGAACACGCCGGAGACGCCCGCCATGGCCAGGACGGTGCCCTCGGCCTTACGACGGATCGGTTCGAACCGCTCCGCCTCGCTCGGGTCGATCAGGATCGAGAACATGACCCGGTTGGTGGGGTCGACCACCACCTGCGAGAGGCGGCCCGATGCGGGCAGCGTGGTCCCGCCGGCATCGACGGTGACGGCGGACAGCGCCTTGAGCACGTCGTCGCGAGTAATGGCCAAGATGGTTCTCCGGGCGAGGCAGGCGGACACGGCGGACCGGACGCCCCTCTGCATGTAACCGACGAAGACGAGAACGCCAGACCTCTTGCGGTCTCACCCCCCCGATATGCGCGACGAGGACGGATTCAGCGCCGCCCCGGCGGGATGGCGATGAGGTTGCACCGCTCCATCGGCCCGCGCACGACCGAGCCGTCGCCGCGCCGATACGTCCCGTTGCGGACATGGCGGCATCCGGGGGGACCGGGGAGCCGCTTCACCCGCTGGATATGGACGCTGCCGTAGCGCCGGTGGGAGAAATCGTGACCGCCGATTCGCACGCCGGGACCGAAGCGGACCTGCGCCGCGACGGGCGCGGTGAGGACGGGGAGGGCGCAGGTGACGCCCAAGAGTAAATTGAGGATTCCCCGGGTCGGGATGGGCAAAGACATTCTTCCTCTTCTCCGAACGGCGCTGAACCAAGCGAGCCCTGGCCCGTTGTGAGTGCAGCCTTCAGGGCCGGCCCGCGACCGGGAGCGCCGCGCCCCGATACGGACGACAGACCTTCAGGAGACCATGTTCATGCATCAAGGCAACCACCGCGACCACGAGGGCGCGAAGAAGCTGTTCGATCTCGTCAAGGACATCAAGGTCGCGATGATGACCACGGCGGATCAGGACGGGAAGCTCTACAGCCGCCCGATGTGGAGCCAGGACATCGACGAGAACGGCGACATCTGGTTCTTCACCAAGCTGCACACGCCCAAGACCGCGGAGATCGGCAAGGACAACCAAGTCAACCTAGCCTATTCCGACCCGTCGAGCCAGACTTACGTCTCCATCGCCGGCAAGGCCGAGATCGTCACCGATCAGGCCATCGTCGACGACAAGTGGAGCGAGAGCATGAAGACCTGGTTCCCCAACGGCAAGGACGACCCGGAAGTCGCGCTCATCCGCATCCACCCGGAGAAGGGCGAGTATTGGGACAGCCCCAACGCCACGGCCCTGCACATCTACGGCTACGTGAAGGCCGCGCTCACCGGCGAGTCGCCCAAGACCGAGACCAAGAAGGTCGATCTCGCCTGATTTTTTTGATCGGACGGACGATAGGGGCGGTCATCCGAAGCCGGGTGGCCGCCCTTCTGCGTTTTCCAGTTCCAGCGCAAGCCTCCCTCTGTCGCGAGACTGCGCGCGGGACCCTCCTCCCCCTTGTGGGGAGGAGTTGGAGGTGGGGGTGGTGGGGCGACCCTCCGCCGGTGGAGGCTGGCGGAGCCACCCCCACTCCTGACCTCTCCCCACAAGGGGGAGAGAGACCCGCGCCTCCCCTCGCTCGCCCGCGATACACCCGAGGGGCCGAACCGTTCAGTCGACGTCAGCCCCCGCCAATCGCCGGGTGTACGATTGACTCGCGCCCGAGGCCCATGCGCTCTTCGCCGGTGAGCGGGCGCCCGGGTCCCGCGCCGGATCCCTCCCGACCATGCTCGATCTCGCGACGCGGGTTTACAACCACAACTTCAAGATCGACCCGATCATCCGGTCGCTGCTCGATACGGATTTCTACAAGCTCCTGATGGCGCAGACGATCTTTCGCCGCCATCGCGACGCCGACGTGACCTTCGGCATCCAGAACCGCAGCCGCTCCGTCCGCATCGCCGATTTCGTCGATGTGGGCGAATTGCGCGAGCAGCTCGATCACGCCCGCACGGTTCGCCTGAGCCGGGGGGAATCCACTTGGCTGCGCGGCAACACCTTCTACGGCAACCGCCAGATGTTCTCGGCCGATTTCATGGATTGGCTCGAAGGCTTCCGCCTGCCGGACTACGAACTCGAGGCGCGCGACGGACAATACGTCCTCACCTTCCACGGTCCCTGGATCGAGACCACCATGTGGGAGGTGCCGGCGCTGGCCATCCTCAACGAGTTGCGCTCGCGGGGAATCCTGCGCGGGCTCGGCAAGTTCGAGCTGCAGGTGCTCTACGCGCGGGCGATGACCCGGGTGTGGGAGAAGATCGAGCGGCTGAAGCGCCTGCCGGGCCTCTCCATCGCAGATTTCGGCACCCGCCGCCGCCACGGCTTCCTGTGGCAGGATTGGTGCGTCGAGGCCATGCGCGAGGGCTTGGGCGAGGCCTTCCTCGGCACGTCGAACTGCCTCATCGCCATGCGCCGCGAAGTCGAGGCGGTGGGCACCAACGCCCATGAACTGCCGATGGTCTATTCCGCGCTGGCGGAGGACGACGCGGCCCTGGCCCAGGCGCCCTACGACGTGCTGCGCGACTGGCAGCAGGATTATGCCGGCAACCTGCTGGTGATGCTGCCCGACACCTACGGCACCACCGGGTTCCTCGCCCATGCGCCGGACTGGATGACGGCCTGGACCGGCATCCGCATCGATTCGAAGGACCCGATCGAGGGCGGCGAGGAGGCCATCGCCTGGTGGGCGTCACGCGGCTGCGACCCGCACGAAAAGCTCGCGATCTTCTCGGATGGGCTCGATGTCGGGACGATCGAGGAGATCCACGCGCATTTCCACGGGCGGATGCGCATCGGCTACGGCTGGGGCACCCTGCTCACCAACGATTTCCGCGGGCTGGTGCCGGATCACGGGCTCGATCCGATCTCCATCGTCTGCAAGGTCATCGCCGCCAACGGCCGCCCCACCGTGAAGATCTCCGACAACCCGTCCAAGGCCATCGGGCCGGCCGACGAGATCGCCCGTTACAAGCGCGTCTTCGGCACCGGGGAGATGGCGGCGATGCCGGTCATCGTGTGAGCGTCCGCCATTCCTCGGGCTGCTGCACGATGACGCCGTACCAGCCGAGCCCGGCATAGGTCTCGTAGCCGGGGGTACGGTGGAAGGCGGTGACGGCGCCTGCCGAATCGGCGCCGCTCCGCCGCTCGCCCGGCCGAAACGGCAGAATCTCCCGGAGGAGGGAGCGGCGGCCGGAGGATGCGAGGACGAGCCCCTGCGCGTCGACCAGCAGCACCCGCGTCCGCTCGCGATCCGCAGGGTCGATGCGAACGCCATCCACGATGGACCGGGCCTGCGGCTCCCAATCGAAATGGATCGCCAGGATGCCGATGGGCCGTCCCTCGCTCCGGCCGCCTTCGCGGATGCCGGCGCAGAAGGTGGCGACCTGCGCGCCACCGAGACCCGGTTGGGGAGCCACCTCGGCGGCGACATAGGCGTCGCCATCGGGTAGGCCGGCCGCCTTCCTGAACCAGGGCTCGCCCGAAACGTCACGGCCGACGATGTCGCCGAAGCGGTCGGGCCGCCCATGCGCGATGACCCGTCCGTCCAATCCGCAGAGCCAGAGATCGAGATAGACCGTGTAGGCCCCGAGGATCACGGCCAGGCGCTCCGTGGCATGGGCGGCCCGCTCCGGCGTCGGATAGGCGGCGCATTCCACCAGGTCCCTGTCGGTCGCCCACCAGCGCACGTCGCAGGTCCGCTCATAGAGGTTGCGATCGATCAGCTCGACGGCATTGAGGGCGAGATCGATGAGGCGCGTGTTATGGGATCGCTCGGACAATCTCTCGACCTGGGACTGAACCGAGACGATCCGGCCGCACAATTCGGCTTCGAGGGCCTTCGCCACGGTCTCGACCTCCGCGCCGATGGCGCGCACCTCCTGGGCCACCACCGCGAAGCCGCGCCCCATCTCACCGGCCCGCGCCGCCTCGATGAGCGCGTTCAAGGCCAGTATCTTCACCTGCGCCGTGATGCCCTGGATGCGGCGGCTCTTGTCCGAGGAAATGCGTTTGAGCTCGGCGATCTCGGCCGCGACACCGCGCAGGCTCGAATCACCGGTTTCGGCATCCGGAGACCCCGCCCGATCATCCCGCATGAAAACCACGTCGCCCATGTGCCCGCCGACAAATAAAATCGATCGATCAAATGAGGCACGATCTTATAAGAATCGATGAATTATGTTGTCCTGACTGAACTTGGCGCAATAGATCCGACATCGCCCACATCGAAATAATGATGCCGAACAACCAAACCCGACATCATGAACAGGCAGCGCGCCATCGGGTTTCGGATCGGCGGCTCCCGGGCCCTGATCCCGATGGATATATCGTGGCAACGACACTGTCTTGCCTTGAAAGCAAAGTTGTGCTGCCCGAACTTCGACGGCGGCCTGGATACGGGATCGGTTACTCGTCGGACGGCACCGGTAACTTCGCAACCGCGTCGGCGAACCTATGACGATGGACGAAGGCAGAACCCACAAGGCGGACCTCATGAGGATCGATCTCAATGCCGATCTCGGCGAAGGCTACGGCCCCTACACGCTCGGCGACGACGCGGCCCTCCTCGATCTCGTCACCTCGGCCAACATCGCCTGCGGCTTCCATGGCGGCGATCCTTCGATCATGGTCGCCACCGCCTCGGCGGCCAAGGCACGCGGCGTGGCCATCGGCGCCCATCCGGGATTTCAGGATCTGCGCGGTTTCGGCCGCCGGGTCATCGCCGAAAGCGCGGGGGAGATCGAGGCCGGGGTGGCCTACCAGATCGGAGCGCTCCAGGCCTGCGCGGCCCTCGGCCATCATCGCGTCACCCATGTGAAGGCGCACGGCGCCCTCGCCAACCTGTCGAACTCCGACGAGGATGTGGCCACGGCTCTCGCGCGGGCGGTCCTCGCCGTCGACCGGACCCTGCCCCTGGTGGTGATGCCGGGCCTCGCGGCCGAGCGCGCGGCTCGCGATGCCGGCCTCGCCGTGGTGCGGGAGATCTATGCCGACCGAGCTTATGAGGAGGACGGGCAGCTCTGCGCGCGCTCGCGTCCAGGGGCCGTCATTCACGATGCGGCCGAGGCGGCGGCGCGGGTCCGCCGCATGGTGGAGGAGGGGGCGGTGATCACCCTGTCCGGCCGCAGGATCGCGGTGTCCATCGACACGATCTGCGTCCATGGCGACACGCCGCAGGCGGTGGAGACGGCGCGCGCGGTGCGGCTGGCCCTCGGGGAAGCGGGCTTCGAACTGGCCGCCTTCGCCGCTGCCTGATCTCGGAATGAATACAAACGTCGAAAGCAGCAGGGATCGTTTCCCGCCGATACTCCGTTCCCCATGGCGACGACGCTGGCGAAACCGCCGCCCATCGTGTGCGTAGCGTTGAGACGGGACCGACATGGCGACACCCACCCCGGTTGAGGCCGCATCGCCGCAGGCGCCGAAGGCGGGGTCCGCGAGTGGCAAGGGTTCTGCCGGTTCCAAGAGTTCCGCGAGTGGCAAAACCGGCATCTCCCGGGCGACGCCTTTGCGGGAACCGATGTTGCCGCCTCGGGCGACGCGCATCGCGGCGGCCGAAGCGCTTCCTCCTTCGCTGGTCTCGCCCCTCATCGTCACCGCGCTGATCGTCTCCGGCCTTTATATCGGCCGCGACGTCCTGATTCCCATCGCCATCGCGGTCCTGCTGTCCTTCGTGCTGGGCCCCATCGTCTACCTGCTGCGGCGCCTGCGCTTCGGGCGGTTCCTGTCGGTCGCCACCTCCGTCGTCATGGCGCTCGGGGTGGCGGCGGCGTTGGCCACCCTCATCGGCGTCCAGCTCGCGGATCTGGCCAAGGACGTGCCCCGCTACCGAACCACCATCGAGCAGAAGGTCGAGGGCCTGCGCGACAGCCCGGCCGGCCGGCTGGCCGATTACGTCGCCAATATCGGCCGGACGATGCACCAGGGCGGCGAGGAGAGCGCCAAGCCCGAGGCTCCGAAGCCCGAGGCCGGGAAACCCAACGCACCGCCGCCCGAGAAACCGGTCGTCGTCGAGATGAAGGAGCGGGCGCCGGACCCACTGGCCCTGGCCAACACCATCCTGTCGCCGATCCTGCATCCGCTGGCCACCATCGGCATCGTGTTCATCGTGCTGCTGTTCCTGCTGATGCAGCGCGAAGACCTGCGCGACCGCATGATCCGCCTCGTCGGGTCGAGCGATCTCCACCGGACCACCGTGGCGATGGACGACGCCGCACGGCGTCTGAGCCGCTACTTCCTGGTCCAGCTCGCCCTCAACGCCGCCTTCGGCGTGGTGATCGGCATCTGCCTCTCCGTCATCGGCGTGCCCAACCCGGCCCTCTGGGGCATCTTCTCGGCGCTCATGCGGTTCGTGCCCTATATCGGCGCGGCCTTGGCAGCCCTGTTCCCCCTGGCCCTGGCGGCGGCGGTCGATCCCGGCTGGACGATGGTCATCGCGACGCTCGCGGTGTTCCTGATCCTCGAACCGCTGACCGGGCACGTCATCGAGCCGATGCTTTATGGGCAGTCCACCGGGATGTCGCCCTTCGCCGTGCTGGTCTCGGCCCTGTTCTGGACATGGCTATGGGGACCGGTCGGCCTGCTGCTGTCGACGCCGCTCACCGTCTGCCTCGTGGTGCTGGGGCGGCACGTGGACAAACTCGAATTCCTCGACGTGCTGTTCGGCGACCGGCCGGCCCTGACCCCGGTGGAGAATTTCTACCAGCGCATCCTTGCCGACGACCCGGAGGAGGCCGAAGAGCATGCCGAGCTGATCCTCAAGGAGTGCTCACTCTCCTCCTATTATGACGACGTGGTGCTGAAGGGCCTCGAACTCGCCGCCCGCGACGCTGCCCGCGGCGTGCTCACCCCGGAGCAGAAGAACGACATTCGCGACACGGTGGCCGTCCTCATCGCCGGCCTCGACCGCCGCGAGGTCGAGGTGCCCGACGACGATTTCGCCATTCCCGACGACATCCCGGCAGCCTGGAAGCAGGACGGCGCGGTCCTGTGCGTGACAGGCCGCAGCTTCGTCGACGAATCGGCCTGCACGATCCTGGCCCAACTGCTGAACAAGCGCGGCATCGGCACCCGAATCGTTCCCTTCTCCGACGTGGCCCGGGTTCAGATCGACGGGTTCGATCCCGGCCCGGCCCGGATGCTCTGCATCGTGTCCCTCGCCATCAACGGGGAGCCGACGCATCTGCGCCGCCTCGTCGGACGGCTGAAGAATCGCATGCCGGGCCTGCCCATCGTCGTCGGTCTCTGGCAGGCCGATCACGAGATCCTTAACGACGAAGGTCAGCGGGCGGCTATCGGCGCGGATACGCATGTGTCGTCCCTCGACGCCGCGTTGCAGGCCGTCCTCGCCCGGGCCGGCACCACGGCCTCGGTCGCGAAACCGGAGTCTTCAGCGCCCGAGATTCCGCCGGAAATACCACCCGAATTGCCGCCATCGGCGCCGGTCGCCGCCGCCATCCCGACCTGAACGCGGCGGGTTTTCCGCCGCGGCCGAAGAGCCGTGCGATTCCGCTGATTCCGCCCGGGGGATGGCGGTGTTTCGGGCCTGTTCGTGGCGGTCCGGGCTTGACGCGGGTCGCCCGTCACCGCTTCGGTTGCGGGGCGGTTCCACAGGGAGGCTTTCGATGAGCGTCGTCGATCTCGCACGGTTCATGGAAGACCTCGCCACCGAGTCGGGCCAGGCCATCCTGCCCTTCTTCCGGGCCTCGTTCGGCATGGACGACAAGGGCCGGGACACCGGCGCCTTCGATCCCGTCACCGAGGCCGACCGGGCGGCGGAGACGATCCTGCGCGGACGGATCCGCAGCACATTCCCCACCCACGGCATCGTCGGGGAGGAGTTCGGCTCCGACCACGCGGATGCCGAATGCGTCTGGGTCCTCGACCCCATCGACGGCACCCGCGCCTTCATCACGGGGCTTCCCACTTGGGGAACGCTGATCGGCCTGCTCCATGACGGCGTGCCGGTGCGCGGGCTGATGAACCAGCCCTATCTCGGCGAACGCTTCGTGGGGGATGGGGCAAGCGCCTCGTTCCACGGCATTCGCGGCCCTCGCAAGCTCATGACCCGCCGCTGCGAGCGCCTCGCCGATGCGCTGCTCGCCACCACCGATCCGCGCCTGTTCGCGCCGGGCGACGAGCAGGATCGCTTCCGGAGCATCGAGGGCGCCGTGCGCATGTCGCGCTACGGCACCGATTGCTATGCCTATTGCATGCTCGCGGCAGGCCAGATCGACCTCGTGGTCGAGGCCGGCCTGAAGGCCCACGACATCGTCGCGCTGATCCCGATCATCGAGGGTGCCGGCGGCATCGTCACCGCCTGGGATGGCGGTTCAGCCGCGACGGGCGGCCGGATCGTCGCCGCCGGGGACGTCCGGCTCCACGCCGCGGCCCTGCGCCACCTCAACCCGTAATGCACTGATTCTTTAGAGGCTTAGGCTCTGCGTCGCTCGTTTGGCCGAGGAGAAGCGATGGCCTCTTCCGGTCAATCGGGGGCGTGTCTCACGGCGTCATCGCGGCGGCGACGGCCCGCCCCGCATCGGCGTGTTCAGCCCTTTCCGACACGACCGTCCCCGGTACGAAGGCATCGAACGCCGCCCAGAAATCGTCTCGAATCGCGTCGCGTTCCGAGAGGATCTCATGACGGGCGTCGGGCAGGACGAGGAGGAAACCGGAGGAGAGGCGGCCCACGAACCGTTCCGTGATCGCGGTGTCGCAAACTGGGTCGGCGCCGGCGCCGATCACGAGAGTCGGAATGCGGATCGAGGCGGCCTTTCGCGGATCGGCGAGCTTCGCCATCGCCCGGAACGCGCCGACGATCCAGGCCACGCTCGGATCCCCCACGGCGCTGGCGCCGACGGCCCGGGCCGCCTGAGCGTTGCGTTCATAGCGTGTGGGATCGCCCGAGAGGCGGTTTCCCGCGAACGGTTTCGTAGCCAAAGAGGCGGGCTTGCCGAACGGGATGTAGCTGCGCCCGAGACCCAGCCTGTGCAGAACGCGAGCAAGGAAGAACGACGCTGCCGGGAAACGGATCATCCGGATCGACAGCATCGGCGCCACCGTCACGAGGCGAGCGAAGGGCAGCCACCCATCCATCGCCCCGGTCAGCGCTACGGCGCCGCCCATGGAATGGGCGAGACACATATGCGGATGCGGCATCAGCGGTCGCAGGATCGCATCCTCGATCGCCTTGAGATCGCGGCGATAATCGTCGAAACGCGCGACGTGGCCGCGATGTGCATCGGAGACCTGCCGTTGTGATTCCCCCTGGCCCCGCCAATCGAACGCGACAACGGCGAACCCGCGCCGGCGCAGCTCCGAGATGGTCTCGTAATATTTTTCGATGAACTCGGCCCGGCCCTGCAGCAGGCACACTGTTCCCTTCGCCAACCGGGTCGTCGGGCGCCAATGGGCCGCCCTCAGCCGGATCCCGTCATCTGCATGGACGACGACCAACGTCCCCCCCGGAGGGGCCGGATTTCCGGGCGTGGAAGCAAGGGTCAGCATGTGGAGGATCCAGACAAGAGAAGCAGCGGCAAATTTTGCATGAGAAGGGCTATCCAGACTCTTGAAGCCTTCCGACGTACCTCCGATATTGGAGGAGCGCCGGCCGATACGGCGGCGCAACGGTCCGGCCCTCTGGGCGGACGATAACGTTACATGTTGCTTCCTACGGAGAATATGTCATGCGCCAGTTCGATCTTGCTCCCCTCTATCGCTCTACCGTCGGCTTCGACCGTCTTTTCTCGGCCCTCGACCAGTTCGTGAGCGCCGATGCGGTCCCGACCTATCCGCCCTACAATATCGAGCGCACAGGCGAAAACGCTTACCGTATTACCGTCGCGGTGGCTGGGTTCACCGAATCCGACCTCACCATCGAGGTTAAGGAAAACGCGCTCACGCTCAAGGGCGAGCGCAGTCCCGACACGACCCGCAAAGCCGAGGTTCTTCATCAGGGGATCGCAGCTCGCGGGTTCGAACGCCGGTTCCAGCTCGCCGACTATGTTCAGGTCACGGGTGCGGCCCTGGAGAACGGCCTGCTCCATATCGATCTCGTCCGAGAGATCCCGGAGGCTAAGAAGCCCCGCCAGATCCAGATCGCCACGTCGGGCGCCGTGAAAGCGCCCGTGATCGAAGGTCAGGCGCAAGCAGCGGCGTAATCGCCGGTCTTTCGACCATGAGCGCCCCGACCGGGAGGTCGGGGCGCCTGCTCGCGTTCAAAATCCATCGAACCGGTCGCCTCGGCCCGGCTCCCGGCATCGGTAGCCGATGAAGCAATCCGCCATATCGCGGGTGGGCGCGTAGGCGGGGATGGTGATCTCAGTGACCTCGCATGCGCCACGGTCGCGCACGAAGCGATCGTAGGTCGATCCACCTGTCCCGAGGACGATGCCCCGGCTCCGTGACACGACGGCTCTCGCCTCTGGGCAGGTCATGTCGAGGGTGGATGGCCGCTGTGCCATGGCGGGCCAACTGATGCCGAGGACGGTACACATAACGCAGACGAAACGGGAAACCTTCAACACAGCCCAACGCCCCTCGTCTTCCACCGCACGGAAACGCGGTCTCACCGAGGTAACTCCAAGCCGATCAGCCAGGTTTCGGTAGAGGATTCAGAGGTCGCCGAAGACGAGTTGCCCCTGTGGGCTCTGCCTGCGGCGCGCAGCGACCGGACCCTCCTTGCGAACCGGAGGTTTTGGTGCGGGACGGTGCTGTTTCGGCTCGCCGCGCATACGGGCTTTCGCTTTGTCGCGGGCCACGGCTTCTGGTGCGTTCGGGTTGTCGCTCAGCCATTTGCCGCGCTTGATCACCTCGTTGACCCGCCCCTGGTTCACGCCGACCTTGAAGGCGATCTCCTGCTGGGTCATTCCCGTGGAGGCGTGGAGATCAAGGATGGCTCGCGCCAGATCCGGCGTCATCTTCTGCCCCGTGAGGCGTCGTGCCGGCTTGATCGTGCGGGTCGCCCGGTCGCGTTCGCGCAGACGCTGGAGCAGGGCGAGCGCCATGTTCATGCCCTGCTCGCGCAGGGCCTCCTCGAATTCCTTCAACGTCGCCATCGTCGGCTTCCTCGCTGCCGTCGCAGCCGAACCATTGGACCGGCCCGTCAACGAGAGAACGGTCGGGCATGCGCCAAGGTTGCGACGGATGCTCTCGCTAGATTGAACAGGGTTGGGCCGACATCGCGGCAATGACAACCGGGTGAAGATTTCATCCACCGCTAATGCATCGTCAGTCGCTCGAGGTAGCATCGATCCTCTGACACCCGTCGTCACATGCGACGGGCTCATCCTTACCCTTACAGGCCCGCCCTTGGCGGAAAGCCCGAGCTTCGGCTAAACCGCGCGGCACACGCGGCTTTCGAGGACGCCTCCCCAATGATCAGTCCGATCCTTTCCGTCGCCCGCGACGGATCAGCGCCCGGCGTCCCCTCTCTTGTCGAAGCTCTGGAGAGCGGCTCGGTCCTCGTCTTCCACGATGAAGACTTCCCCTTCAACGATTTCGAGAAGCGCTTCGTCGAGCGACCCTTTGCCGACGGCAAGGCCAAGAACGTCAACATCCGCGGCAAGGAGGCCTCACTGAGAGGGGCAGCCGGAACGCCGGAGGAGCAGGAGGCCCTGCGCCAGCTTCTCATCCGCTACAAAGCCTTCGCCCAGGGGCTGATCGACCGCCATCTGCCGGCCTATACCGGCAAGATCACGCTGGCCGGCACCTCCTACCGCCCGTTCGAGGTGGACCAGCGCAAGCTCAGCTGGCGCCGGGACGATACACGCCTGCATGTGGACGCCTTTCCGTCGAACCCGATCGGCGAGAAGCGCATCCTTCGCATCTTCCGCAACATCAACCCGAACGGGCAGCCCCGCCTGTGGCGGGTGGGCGAGGATTTCGGCTCGATGGCCGAGAAGTTCTTGCCGCGCCTGCCCGGCTACTCGCCCTCGTCGGCGCGGCTGCTGGCGGCACTGCGTATCACCAAGGCGCGCCGCTCCGAATACGACCATCTGATGCTGCATCTCCACGATGCACTGAAGCAGGACATAGAGTACCAGCAGAAGGGTCCCCAGGCCGACGTGCAGTTCGCCCCGGGCCAGACCTGGGTGACGTTCTCGGACCTTGTCATGCATGGCGCCATGGGCGGCCGCTACATGTTGGAACAGACGGCCTACCTGCCCGTGACGAGCCAGGCGGATCCGGAGCGCAGCCCGCAGCGGATCCTCGCCAAGAAGCTCGGGCGCAAACTCCGTTAAGATCACCCCCACCACAGAGACCGGGTTTAGGACCACGCCATGATCCTCGAGATTGCACAGATCGACATCAAATCCGGCATGGAGGCTGATTTCGAAGCGAACCTCGCCAAAGCATCCGAGATCTTCAAGGTCGCCAAGGGCTGCAAGAGCTTCGCCGTGCGCCGTTCCGTGGAGAAACCCCAGCGCTACCGGCTGCTAATCGAGTGGGAGACGCTCGCCGACCATACCGAACTCTTCACCGGGTCGCAGGCGTGGAAGGATTATCGTGCGATGGTCTCTCCGTTCTTCGAAGGACCGCCCAGCGTCGAGCATACGGAGCTCACCCTCCAGGCGTTCTGACGCCCGGATTGCCGGATAAGCATTTCGATGCGGCTGTCGAGGAGCGCCTAGGGCTTCACGCGGCATCCAGCGAAAGACCCATCAACCTCGGCGCACCGTCGTGACATCGCCGAAAACGTCCTTGGCGTCGCTCCGATCGGCGTGCCGCGATGCTACCACTCTGCCAGGGCGCAGACCCATATCAGCGGTACCTGAGTGCAACGGGAGAACGGCGGGCGAATCCGGTTGCATCACGCTCCCAGGCCTTGCTCTTGGAGGGCGTACAAACCAACCTGTGCGGCATGCAGCTGAAACCTACGCAACTCGCCGTAGCGTTCGGTTAGGATTAAAAATTCTTTCGTGGATCACACCGCTGCCGTGCGGCTTCAGCGAAGACGGTCCGATACGGTCTTGAGCGTACTTTCGATGGACCATGCGTGGCGGGTGAGGTCGCGCCGTGCGCAGGCACTGGCCTGCAGGAAGTCCGGCAAGAGCGCCGACGAGCGGGGTCCACATTCGGCGACGGCCGAGAGAAGCAGGAAGGCAAGCGGCCCGAGTGTCAGGATCAGCTTGAGACCGACATAGGCTCGGCCGAAGACGCCACGCCGCCGTCGAGGAGAAGACTTTTCGGAGTGCGGCGGGTCGATGCGACGCAACGGCACGCTCCGCTCGGTTGGCTGACCAGAAGCTTCGTCGTCGGCCTGGGGAAAATGCGCGTCTCGGAACCGTTCGAGCTTGCTCGGAGCCATCTCTCTCGTCTCGACCGCAGGTCTCGCCACAGTCGGCCGTCTTTCGTAAGGATTCGATGATCGGGTTTGGATGAAATGAATCCTTCCACACCCTGGCGCGCGATTCGGGCGAAGCCTTCGCCACGGTGACAGCCGACCGTGGACTGCTTACTGAGGGAAACCGTCCTCGATAGAGGCGGCTTCATCCGTAGCGTCCTTGCACAGGCGTCCATCGCCCATGATCCAGCGCCCCCTCCGCATCGGCACCCGCGGTAGCCCAATGGCTCTCGCACAGACGGGAATGGTCCGCGATAAGATCGTGGCGGCTAATCCGGGGCTGGAGACAGAGTTGGTGGTGGTCAACACGGTGGCCGACCGCATCCTCGACCGACCGCTCTCCGAGATCGGCGGCAAGGGACTGTTCACGAAGGAACTCGAACAGGCCCTTTTCGCCGACGTGGTCGATGTGGCCGTACATTCGATGAAGGATGTCGAGACCTGGTTGCCCGAAGGGCTGGTCATCGCCTGCATCCTGGAACGGGACGATCCGCGCGATGCCTTCCTCTCCGCGCAAGCGGAGGGTTTTGCCGGCCTTGCGCCGGGCGCCCGCGTCGGCACGTCCTCCCTGCGCCGAGCCGCTCAGGTCCTCATGCGCCGCCCGGACCTGCGCATCGTCCCCATGCGCGGCAACGCCAATACCCGGATGCGCAAGCTTCAGGAGGGCACCTGCGAGGCGACGCTCCTGGCCCTTTGCGGCCTCGAACGCCTTGGTATGGCCGACATGGCACGGAGCGTCCTGGCCGTGGACGAAATGCTCCCCGCCGTGGCGCAGGGCGCACTCGGCATCGAATGCCGGGAGGCGGATTCCGACGTTCGTGCGTTGCTCGCCCCTCTTCGATCCGCCACGGCCACGTCCGAACTCGACGCCGAGCGCGGGCTCCTGGCGGAACTCGATGGATCGTGCCGCACACCCATCGCGGCCCTGGCGCGGATCGACGGCGACGTGCTGACCCTCGACGGTCTGTTGTTCCTGCCTGACGGCAGCGCCCATTGGGCGGTCCGCCGTAGGGGCACGGTATCGGACGCCGCTCGGATCGGACAGGATGCCGGAGCCGAACTGAAACGCGCAGCCGGCGACACCTACGCCAAACATCTGCAATAAGCGGTCTCCCGCTCCAACGGCATCAATGCCGATCCGGGGTAGGCGCGGCAACTTCGCGCGTTGCGGATAGGAGAGGAACGGTTAATCGCTCATCGGCTACGGTAAGGGTACAGTCCTATACTCTTTGCGGTTCGGGGATACAGATGGATGAGGTCTGCGCCCACCCGTCGTCCCGCTCACCGGTGCTGATCCATCTCGACGGGGATACCCCAGGACGGGAAGAGATCACGGTTGAGCGCCGCGAGGATGCACAAGTGATCGCGGCCCTCCAGGCCCGTATCGAGGACCAGGCCCGCTTCATCGACGCCCAGGCCCTGTCTCTTGCCCACAGCCGTAAGATCTTCGAACGCGCCTCGGCCGTGGCCAGGATCGGAGTGTGGGAATGCCGCCTCGAAGACGAGGCACTGACCTGGACCGATGCCGTCTACCGGATGTTCGACCTGCCGGTGGGCTCCGCGGTGGACCGCGAAACGACCCTGGGCTGCTACAGCCCGGAGTCACGCGTCCGCCTCGACACACTTCGGAGCGAGGCCATCGCCGAGCGTGGCGGCTTTACCCTGGACGCCGAGATCGTAACGGCTTTGGGCAACCGACGCTGGATCCGCCTGACCGCTACGGTGGAATGCGAGGGAGGAATACCGGTCCGCATCTTCGGCATGAAGCAGGACATCACCGAGGAGAAGATTCTCGCCGACCGGACCCGCTATCTCGCGGAGTTCGATACCCTGACGGGCCTGCCCAACCGCACAAGCTTCTACGGCCGCCTCACCCGGATGGACCGACTGGGAGCCCTGCTGCTCCTCGACCTCGACGGCTTCAAACAGGTCAACGACCTTCATGGCCACATGGCCGGCGATGCCTGTCTCGCCGAGGTGGGGCGCCGCCTCAAAGAGACGTGCCGTCACACGGAATTCGTCGCACGCATCGGGGGTGACGAGTTCGGGGTCGTCGTCGGCGCCACCATCGGCACACAGGGCCTCGCGACCCTGGCGAAACGGATCATCGCCGCCATGGTGCCGCCCATCGCCTGGGGGCAGGGGACCTTCACGATCGGCGTCTCCATCGGCATCGCCACGATGGTGAGCCACAGTCCGGAGGACCTCTTCGCAGAGGCCGACATGGCCCTCTATGCGGCCAAGGCGGATGGGCGCGGGACATTCCGCCTAGCCCCTCCGGCGAAATGACGGCGACCGTCTCACGCCGATGCGTGGTGCGATACCAGAGCGGGGGATAGGCCGCGCTCCGCCGCCATCATCCGGGCAAGGGCGACGATCTCGCGGATCTGAAACGGCTTGCGGACCGAGAGGCTTCCTCGAAGTGGCCTGCGATCGAAATAGGCATTCGTCGACGCATAGATGACCGGGCGGTCAGGACGAACCTCGCGGAAGGCGCGAGCCACCGTCCATCCGTCGATCAATCCCGGGAGATTGATATCGGTCAGCAACCAGTCGAAATCGGCACCACGCGTTCTAAGAAGCGTCAGAGCGTCTTCGCCACTGGACGCCGCGACGGCCGTGAGGCCGGCACGCTCGCACTGGATCGTCAACATATCCAGCAGGAGGAAATTGTCCTCGACGATCAGAACGTTCGGTGCGCCACTCATGCCGGCTGTCGACCCTTTCATACATCAACAAATAACTGCATTAATGGTTAAGCTTCCATCAATGGTCGCGTCGATTCGGAGATCGTCGGCGACATGGACGGTGGGTCGTTCAAATACCCTTCGACGATGCGTGAGGCAGCGGTGGAGCACACGTCCGACAAGGGGAGAGGGACGGTCTGCGACGAGGCAACGCTCGCCGAACTCGAGGTTCTTCTCGGGCACGACCATCTGAAACGGCTTCTGTCCCTGCTCGTCGTCGAGATCCGCGTCCGCTTTCCCGCCGGGAACGACGATCGGGCCACTATCGCGCAGGATGCCCATGCTCTGTTGGCATCGAGCGGGTCTCTCGGTTTTCTCGACCTTTCGCGGTGCTGTTCGGTCATCGAACAGGCCTGCCTGAAGGGCGACGACATCGCCATCCCGCTGCAGGAAGGGCGGATCGCCGCCGACCGCGCGCTGACCGCCCTCGCCGTCTTGGGCGCGCGCGAATGATGGCCATCGTGCTCCTTGAGAAGCTCATGGCACGAACCCGTTGCGCCGAAGGCACACCCGCCAAGAGTGCGGAGCGCGCGGCTTATCCGTCGCGTGACTGCCGCATTTGAGGTGCGACACGGATCGTTGCGCAGGTCACGAGGCCATTCTGGGAAATCGAGGTGCCGAGCGTCACATACGGCGACTGGAATTCGGCCTTTGAAACACCCCGTCAAGGTTGACGGAACCTTCGCTTAACCCGCTCGACCTACACAGGTCGCACCACCGAACGGCCCCGTGGGGACGTCCCGGAACCGGACGCCCCGCCCGAGGAGAGCAAGACCATGTCCATGACCGCGCGCTTTCGCGTGTTTCCGCTCGCGGCAGCCCTTTGCGCCGCGCTCAGTGTCGCTGCCTGCACCAACGACAAGGATCTCGCCGACGCCTCGGGTTTTGCAGGCGGCGCCAATACGCCGGGCAGCGCTCAAGACTTCGTCGTCAATATCGGCGACCGCGTCTTCTTCGAATCGGATTCGACCGACTTGACGCCGACTGCCACCGCCACCCTCGACAAACAGGCTCAGTGGTTGCAGCGCTACCCTCGCTACACATTCCTTGTCGAAGGCCATGCCGACGAGCGCGGCACCCGCGAGTACAACTTCTCGCTCGGCGAGCGCCGGGCTCAATCCGTCAAGGACTACCTGTCCTCGCGTGGACTCGCCGCCGGAAGGATGCGGACGGTCTCCTACGGCAAGGAGCGCCCGGTCGCCGTGTGTAACGACATCTCCTGCTGGTCTCAGAACCGCCGCGCCGTAACCGTCCTCGACCGGGGCGCCGGCTCCTGAAGGCGAAGGTGACCTTCGCAGGCGTGGCCCTTTTTTTGCCGCGTCCCGGCACATCTGCTATCGGCGGGGCGCTGCCGATGCATCCCCGTCCGATCCGATCACAGGTGCCGATTCCCATGCTCCGCCGCCTGCTTCTCACGGCCACGTTTCTCGCATTCCTCGCCCCTCTGACCGCCGTCGGTCCGGCGGCGGCTCAGGATGCGTCGGAGTTCGTCGTTCGCCTGAACCGCATCGAGAACCAGTCTCGCCAGATGGCGGGTCAGATCGAGACGCTGCAATACGAGAATCGCCAGCTCAAGGAACAGCTTCGCAAGTTCCAGGAGGACGTCGAATACCGGCTGCAGGAAGGCAAGAGTGGCGGTGGAAAGCCTACCGCCCCTCCGTCCGGCACCAATCCCGGACAAGCCAAGCAGCAGAAGCGCAGCGATGCCTTCGACCCGGAGCAGAATCCGGGCCGTCCCGGCGGGCCGATGCAGCTCGGCACGACCATCCCCTCCGCCGCCATCGCCGCTGCGCCGTCGTCACGGGGCCCGAGTGTACCGCCCACCGTGGTCGATGCCGATGACGAGGAGCCTGGCCTGTCTCCTCCCGGCCTGGGCGGCCCCGTCGACCTCACGCCCCCCTCACGCGTGCCCACAACCGGCACGCTGCCGAGCCCGGCACGCCCGATGACCAGCGTGGCCGCGACCACGACGGGGGACGCACGTGCGGATTACGAGACGGCCTACGGTTACATCGCCGGACGGCATTACGAACAGGCGGAGATGAGCCTGCGCCAGTTCATTCAGTCGCATCCGCGCGACGCGCAGGTGCCGTCGGCGACCTACTGGCTCGGTGAGAGCTACCTCCAGCGAAACCGCAACCGCGAGGCGGCCGAGCAGTTCCTGAAGGTCTCCACGGATTACGCGCGCTCGCCCCAGGCGCCGGACGCGATGCTGAAGCTAGGGATCTCGCTGAATGCCCTCGGCGCTCGCGAACAGGCCTGCGCGACCCTCGCGGAACTGGAACGCAAATTTCCTTCCGCCGCACAGGGTGTCCGCCAAAGCGTGGTCCGCGAGCAGAAACGCGCACGCTGCGCCGCTTGAACGCCGCTCCATCGAGTGACGGCATCGATGCGACGCTCGCCGTCGCGCTAATGCCGTATCTCAGGTCCAGCCGCCTTCTCATCGCCGTCTCCGGCGGACCGGATTCCACCGCGTTGATGCATGCGGCCGCCCGGCTCGGTTCGGCGCATCCGATCCAGGTGGCAACGGTGGATCATCGCCTCCGAGCAGAAGGAGGCGACGAGGCCCGGAGCGTCGGTCTCACCGCCAGGGCACTCGGTCTGAGCCATCACATCTTGACCTGGGACGGCGACAAGCCGAGCCGTGGTATTCAAGCCGCCGCCCGTCACGCGCGCTACACCCTCCTCGCGGAATGCGCGGGCCGGGTCGGTGCCGATACCATTCTCACCGGTCATACCGCCGACGATCAGGCGGAGACCGTGCTGATGCGGCTTCTCGCCGGAAGCGGTCCGGGGGGGCTCGCCGGGATGCGGCGCGAACGCGACCTCGCGCCGGGAATGCGCCTAGCGAGGCCCTTCCTCGATATCCCGAAGGCGGACCTCGTCGCCTACTGCGCTGCCCATGGGCTGGTTTCCGCGCGCGATCCCTCGAATGTGGATGAGCGCTTCGCGCGCGCGCGCCTGCGCCGCCTCATGCCCGATCTCGCGGCGGAAGGCCTCAGCCCCGAGCGGCTCCGCCGCCTCGCCGCCCGCATGGCTCGCGACGAAGACGCGTTACGCGACGCCGCCTGCGCCGCCTTCACCGCACTCCGCATCACCGCAGATGCCGTCGTATTGGATGCCCCTCCGCTGGCGGCTTTGCCGGATGCGATCCTCATCCGCGTTGTCGGACTCGCATTGCACGAGGCTGGCGGGGGAGGGGCTATTCGCCTCGAACGCCTGGAACGTCTCGTCGTCGACGGTCTCCGGCCGGCCCTCGTTGCAGGCACCGCCATGCGGAGGACCCTTCGCGGCATCCTCGTCGATCTGAACGCGGAGGGCGTCCTCTCCTTACGCACAGCCCCGCCCCGGCGGTCTCCATCTTAGGGGCGCGCTCACCTTTCCCCTGACTGGCTTGCCGCAGGCTGGCCCGATTTACTTGGCAAGGGGGGCGGCACTGCCTACATTGCCGACATGCATCCGCGTGATCCGTCCACCAAACGCGGGACCGGACGCCCCCAGGGATTGATCGATGAACCCGAACTTCCGCAACTTTGCCTTGTGGGTCGTCATCTTCCTGCTCGTGCTGGCGCTCGTCACCTTGTTCCAGAATCCGGGACATCGCGGCGGCGGCAGTGAGATCGCCTATAGCCAGCTTCTGAACGATGCCGATTCCGGCAAGATCCAGACGGTGGTGATCTCCGGGCAGGACGTGAGCGGTACCTATGTCGGTGGTGGCAATTTCACCTCCTACGCGCCCAACGATCCTAACCTGGTGTCCAAGCTTCAGAGCAAGGGCGTGCAGATCACAGCGCGTCCCCCCTCGGACAACACGCCCTGGTTCATTCAGCTGCTCGTGAGCTGGCTGCCCATCCTCGTCTTCATCGGCGCCTGGATCTTCCTGAGTCGCCAGATGCAGTCGGGTGCCGGACGCGCCATGGGCTTTGGGAAGTCGAAGGCCAAGCTTCTTACCGAGGCGTCGGGCCGCGTGAGCTTCGACGACGTCGCCGGCGTCGAGGAAGCCAAGGAAGACCTGCAGGAGATCGTTGAGTTCCTGCGCGATCCCCAGAAGTTCCAGCGTCTCGGCGGCCGCATTCCGCGCGGTGTGCTCCTCGTCGGCCCTCCTGGCACGGGTAAGACCCTCATTGCCCGTGCAGTGGCGGGCGAGGCCAACGTGCCGTTCTTCACGATCTCGGGCTCCGACTTCGTCGAGATGTTCGTCGGCGTCGGCGCGTCGCGTGTCCGCGACATGTTCGAGCAGGCGAAGAAGAACGCACCCTGCATCATCTTCATCGACGAGATCGACGCAGTGGGCCGCCATCGCGGTGCCGGCCTGGGCGGTGGCAACGACGAACGCGAGCAGACCCTGAACCAGCTCCTCGTGGAGATGGACGGGTTCGAGGCCAACGAGGGCGTGATCATCATCGCGGCCACGAACCGCCCTGACGTGCTCGACCCCGCCCTACTGCGTCCGGGTCGGTTCGATCGTCAGATCATGGTGCCGAATCCCGACGTCGTCGGCCGTGAGCGCATCCTGCGTGTCCACGTCCGCAAGGTGCCCTTGGCACCGGATGTCGACCTCAAGGTCATCGCGCGCGGCACCCCGGGCTTCTCCGGCGCCGACCTGATGAACCTTGTCAACGAATCCGCTCTCCTCGCGGCCCGTCGTGGCAAGCGAATCGTCACGATGCACGAGTTCGAAGACGCCAAGGACAAGGTGATGATGGGTGCTGAGCGGCGCACTCTGGTCATGACCGAGGATGAGAAGCGGCTCACCGCCTATCACGAGGGCGGTCATGCCATCGTCGCCTTCAACGTGCCGGCCACCGATCCCGTCCACAAGGCGACGATCATTCCGCGCGGCCGGGCGCTCGGCATGGTCATGCAGCTGCCGGAACGCGACAAGCTGTCCATGAGCTTCGAGCAGATGACCTCGCGTCTTGCCATCATGATGGGCGGCCGCATCGCCGAGGAGATGACCTTTGGTGCAGACAAGGTGACTTCGGGCGCCCAGTCGGACATCGAGCAGGCGACCCGTCTCGCTCGCATGATGGTGACCCGGTGGGGCTTCTCTCCTGAGCTCGGTACCGTGGCCTACGGCGAGAACAACGACGAGGTCTTCCTCGGCATGTCCATGGGCCGTCAGCAGACGGTTTCCGAGGCCACCGCCCAGAAGATCGACGCCGAGGTCCGCCGTCTCGTCGAGACCGGCCTCGAGGAAGCCCGTCGAATCCTCGGAGAGCACAAGGACGATCTCGAAGCGCTCGCCCAGGGGCTCCTCGAATACGAAACCCTTTCGGGGGACGAAATCAAGAACCTGATCGCAGGAAAGCCGCCGATCCGCGATGCGGGCGATGGACCGGCGCCTATTCGCGGTTCTTCCGTCCCCTCCGCTGGTCGCGGCCGTCCGCGGGACAGCGAGGGTGGGCTGGAGCCCCAACCGCAGGCGTGACGCCCGCGTGATCACTCTACGAAGATAACAAAGCGGCGAGGGCGACCTCGCCGCTTTTCTTTTGGTTGCCAAAGCCCAATCCGGACGGCATCGCGGATCGACCATATGGCGAGGCGCGGGTCGGCCGTGTCCATCGTCGCGATAAGGCGCCACTATCGATGCACGAAGCGGCACAGGACGCGATCGGTGAACTGACTGATCCGGAACACCGTCTCGTCGAGGCCGGCCGTGCAGGCGACATCCTGAGGCTCGCCCCCGGGGAGGCCATCCGCGCCAGCGTGATCCGGGCTCTCGTCTGCGCCGAGAGAACGGACTGGCCCGTGGCTCCCGAGGGCGTGCGGCTCGTCGGCGGCCGTGTCTTGGGCCTCCTTGCCTGTGCCGACCGCTACCTTGTCAGACCGCTCTGGATCGACGATGCGGAGATCCCGGACGGCATCGACATCAGCAACAGCCATACGCGGACATTGTCTTTCGAGAAGAGCCGCATCGGTAACGGCTTGTCGGCTCAAGGCGTGACAATTGCCGGACCGCTCTTCATCTCGCATGCCACCTTCACCGGCACCTGCGATATCAGCGGAGCCTCGATCGCCAGCACATTCACGGCAGACGGAGCCGTGTTCGATCACCCCAATGGAGATGCGATCAACGCCCAGCGCAGTTCCATGGCTGGGTCTTTCCTCAATCATGCGGCGGTGAAGGGAGGGTGCCGCTTCCTCGGTGCGACGATCCGAGGGCAATTCGTCGCCGTGGGTGCGGTCTTCGACAACCCCGCCGGCGATGCCATTGATGTGCAGGACATCACGGTAGCGGGGATCTTCCTCGATGGCGCGACCATCATGGGCACCTGCCACCTCGTCAGCGCTCACATTGCCGCGCAGTTTGCCGCCGAGGGGGCGACATTCCACCAACCGAACGGTACCGCCATCAATGCCCAGGGCAGCCGTATCGGCAGCGTCATCCTGCGCGGCGGAGTCGGACCTGACAACGTCCCCATTCCCAGCACGATCAACGGCGGCCTCAATTTCAGCCGCGCAACCGTGGAGCATCATTTCGAGATCAGCGGAGGCACTCTGACGGGTGGCCCGTCCGGTGCGCTCGATGGGCGCGGCATCGAGACGAAGGGACGATTCATCATAGGGCGCGACGCCTATGTCACCGGTGCGATCCTGCTCTCGGGGGTCGAGATTCGCGGCTCCCTCGATCTCTCCGGCAGCCACATCCTGTCAAGCGCGATTGCCCAGGACACTTACGGCGAATCTGCGCATGGGGTGGCGAGCGTTGAAGACGATCCCTTGCGCTTCGTTGCCCTTGATCTGAGCGAATCCAATATTTCGCACCTTATCATGCCGGATGCCACAGACATGCGGTATCCGGGATGCGGACGCCCGCGCGGAATCGTCGATCTCTCCCGGCTGAAGGTGGGCACCTATGTGGATTTTGCCTCCGCCTGGCCAGTTCCTGTGCCCCTCCGCCGTAGTCTCGGTCCTGACAGGTTTCGCGATGCGAAGGATCGCGACGCCGATCACCTCATCTTAGACGGGTTCGAATACCAGCATCTAGACAATCCAGACGGCGACGCAGTGCCCTCGCTGCCGACGCATACGGCGAGGCAGCGCTGGCTCCGCGGGCAATCCCGCGACGATCTCTTCACCCGGCTTCGCCCGCAACCTTGGCGCCATCTCGCCAAGGTGCTGGCGAGCCAGGGTTACGAAGAGGATGCTCACCGCATCGCAATCGCCCGCCGCGTGGCCGAACGGCACGCGCGTGAAACCGGGTGGTTCCTGCGCTGCATCAACTGGCTGCTGCACGTCCTGGCCGATTATGGGTTCAATCCGTGGAAGGCCGTGGGCTGGTCGGTTGTGGTCATCGTGGTCTGGGCCGCCGTCTATACCGGCGCTGCCTTCGAGTCGTGCAAAGCGGGGCCACGTCTCTGCCAGGACGGAGAGATCTTCGTCCGAACGGCGGCGGCCGATTTCGTGCCCGGCGTCACGAGCAGCGACGAGGCGAGGGATAAGCTCGTCAACCTCTACCCGGCCTTCGATCCGCTGGCCTATTCGTTCGATACCTTCATGCCGCTCTTCGATGCCGGCACGGACCGGTTTTGGCGGGTGAACACGGCGACCTGGCGAGGGGTGGCGCTCTATTATTTCAGCATCGCAGAGCAGATCGAGGGCGCCGTCCTCGTTTCCCTGATCATTACCGGCTTCACCGGCCTCCTCACCCGCGACGAAGCTTGACCGAACTGGGACGGAGCACCATTCGTTTGCCATGCTTCGATACCATTCAGCGAAACGAAACCGGCTATGACGGGCCGTGACGATCAGGATTGAAGAACGTGCGTAAGTATTTCGGCACAGACGGCATCCGGGGCCGCGCCAATGGGGTGATCACTCCTGAACTCGCTCTCAAGGTAGGGCAGGCGGCGGGATTGGTGTTCCAGCGGGGCGATCACCGCCACAGGGTCGTGATCGGCAAGGACACCCGCTTGTCCGGCTACATGATCGAGACGGCTCTCGTCGCGGGGTTCACATCGGTGGGCATGGACGTGATGCTGCTCGGCCCGATGCCGACGCCGGCCGTGGCCATGCTCACCCCCTCCATGCGCGCCGATCTCGGGGTCATGATCTCCGCCTCGCACAATCCGTTCGAGGACAATGGCATCAAGCTGTTCGGCCCGGACGGATTCAAACTGAACGACGATGTCGAGCGCGCCATCGAAGCCTTGATCGACGGGGAGCTGCACAAGAAGCTTGCCGGCCCGCGCGATCTCGGCCGCGCCAAGCGGATCGAGAGCGTGCACGCCCGCTACATCGAATTCGCCAAGCGCACGCTGCCCCGCAACGTCACCCTCGACGGCCTGCGGGTGGTGGTCGATTGCGCCAACGGCGCGGCCTACCGCGTCGCGCCGGAAACTCTCTGGGAGCTCGGCGCAGAAGTGATCGCCATCGGTGTCGACCCCGACGGCTTCAACATCAACCACGATGTCGGCTCGACGGCACCTGCGGCCCTTGCCGCCAAGGTGCGGGAGTTGCGGGCGGATATCGGCATTGCCCTCGATGGCGACGCGGACCGTGTTCTCATCGTCGATGAGAAGGGCCAGTCGGTGGATGGCGACCAGTTGATGGCCGTCGTGGCGCGGTCCTGGAAGGACGACGACCGGCTGACCCAGCCCGGCATCGTCGCAACGATCATGTCCAATCTCGGCCTCGAGAGGTTCCTCGGCGGGATCGGCCTCGGCCTCGCTCGCACGGCGGTCGGTGATCGCTACGTCCTCGAGCACATGCGTGAGCACGGCTACAATCTCGGCGGCGAGCAGTCGGGGCACATCATCATGTCGGATTACGCCACCACCGGGGACGGTCTCGTAGCGGCACTCCAGCTTCTGAGCGTGGTCAAGCGCCAGGAGCGGCCGGTGAGCGAAGTCTGCCATTGTTTCGACCCGCTGCCGCAGATCCTCAAGAACGTGCGCTACCGCTCCGGCGCGCCGCTGCAGCAGGATGCGGTCGTCACCGCCATCGCCCATGGCCGCGAGCGTCTCGGTGAGACCGGCCGCGTCGTCATCAGGCCCTCAGGCACGGAGCCGGTCATTCGCGTGATGGCAGAGGGCGATGACCGTAGCCTCGTCACGGAAGTGGTGGACGATATCGTTGACGCCGTTGCCAAGGCCGCGGCCTAATCACGCAACGCCTCCGGCGCGAGGTAGCGCCATGCCGTGAGGAGAGCGCTTCTGAGCGTCTCCTCATCCGCTCCATCCAGGGACAGGTTGGTCCAGCCACGCCGCCCCCAGGCGCCGGGAACGGGGTCGAACAGGTCCGGCTCCGCCTCGACCAAGAGCGCCTGATGCTCGGCCGGAAATTTGAGAACGACGCGTTCGTCGTCGATCCAGAGGGTGGCGAAGATCCGCCCGCCGATGCGAAAATCCGGATGGCCCATATGGGCGCCTTCCTCCACGCCGGGCAGCATTAGCGCCAGGGCGCGCACGTCTTCAGGACGCATCGATTTCTCCGCCTCATGACTCGCGACAACCAGGGAAACGCAGCGCGAATGCAAGTCCTGCGACGCGTCGATATCGTCTGCAAGTTGCAGTAGGGCTTTGGACTCTAACGGTTCGGAAAGGCTAACGTTTAACGTTAAGCGCGATTTAACTCATCCGACGGATGATGGGGTCGTCATCCAGGCTGGTGCTCCCACACTTCAGCCGAACGATCGAGTTGAAGGATCCATTATGCGCCGTTCCAAGCTTTCTGCCTTGGCGCGCTCGATCACGCTCCTTGCGAGCGTGGGAGCGCCATGCCTCGCGCAGGCCGCCGACTTGCTTCCCACTTTACCGCCCGAGCCGCTGCCCCCGCCGGTCGAGATCGGCGGGGCGTGGTATCTGCGCGGCGACGCCGGTGCCGGTATTCTGGGCGAAGGCCACACCGTCGCGAAGGACGTCACCATCCCTCCGATCCCGTACAAGTACAATGTCCTCAAGGATTATCTGGGCAACCAGGCGTTCGTGGGCGCGGGTATCGGCTATCAGGCCAATTCCTGGCTTCGCTTCGATTTCACCGGCGAGTACCGCTCGGAAGCGAAATGGATTTTCTATGCGGCCGAGACTCCGAGCGGCGGCATCAATCGCACGTCCGGGAAGTTCTCCTCAGTGGTCGGCATGGCCAACGGCTACGTCGATCTCGGCACATATTACGGCGTCACCCCGTTCGTGGGCGCAGGTGTCGGCTTTGCCCACCACATGTTCGGCGGCGTGACCGACAACGGCCAAGGCCTTTATCAGGGCGGCTTTGGCTCGGGTCCGGAGAAGCAGAAGCTCAGTTTCGCTTGGGCGGCCCATGCCGGTCTCGGCTATTCCATTACGCCGAACCTCAAGCTCGAGCTCGCCTATCGCTATCTCAACATGGGTTCGGCGCAGACCGGCACGATCACCTGCGACGCGCCGCCCTTCTGCAAAACGGATTACCACCTGAAGGACATCGCCTCGCATGACGTGAAGGTCGGCATGCGCTGGATCCTCGGCGGCGCCGTTGCTCCGGCGGTCGAGTATCAGCCGATGCCGGAACCGATCGTCCGTAAATACTGAATTTATCAATGACACCACGAAGACGGCGCGGATCGGTACCCGCGCCGTCTTCGTTCGTGCGCGCACGACCGCCGGGTTAACGCCGCCGCAATTTGTCTTTTCCAGCTGACGCGCCGTTAGGGTTAAGGCGATCATAACCTTTTAAATTCATCATCTTGGTCAGTCGACCCCCTCGCCGGCATGCATCCGTAACATGCGCTTTCCGGCCGATGCCTCCGTGAGGACCATGATGACTCCGCCCCGCCCATACCGTACCGCAGCCCTCGCTGCGATCCTCGCTGGACTGGCGATTGGCACTGCCGCGCCGACCCTCGCCGCGGACCTCCTGCCGCCGCCGCCACCTCCGCCGGCTCCCGCCCCGGTCCAGATCGGCAGCGGTTGGTACCTGCGCGCAGATTTCACCGAGAGCTATTTCGATCACCCCAAGGACGCGACGCTGGTCGAACCGGGCACGCCGCCCCTGGTGCGGCTGCGCCTGAGCCATCAGCCCGGCTATGGCGGCGGCATCGGCTACCGCTTCAACAACTGGCTGCGCATGGACGCCACCATCGACCAGCGCCTGCCCAGCCGCTTCAGCACCTACTCGTCGGGCTCGAACTTCGCGAACGGGTACAACGTCGAAGCCGGCAAGCTCGACGTGCTGACGGCTCTCGTGAACGTCTATGCGGATCTCGGTACCTGGTGGGGGCTTACCCCTTACATCGGCGGCGGCATCGGTATCGCTCAGAAGGACTTCCGCAACGCCTATACCCAGACGACCTGCACCGTTCCCGTGCTCTGTGACGGAAGCCCGGTGGTTGGCCCTCGCCCCGCTGCCGCGCGTCGCAACGGTTCGGTCACCTCCCTGGCCTGGGCGCTGACCGGAGGCGTCTCCTACGAGATCGGCGCAGGCTTCGCGATCGACGCGAACTATCGTTACGTCAATCTCGGCCGCGCCAAGACTGGCCTCGACGATTTCGGCTTCGGCACACGCCTGAAGGACATCTCGGCCAACGAGGTCCGCGTCGGACTGCGCTACAGTTTCGCCGGCGGTGCCGCCGCCTTCGGGGGCGGCGGTTACGGTGGCGGCAATCCCTACGAGTAGGGCAGGGCGCGGCGCGCCGGGACCTTCGGGCGTCTTACACATACACGCTTAAAGCCCGCCCGGCCCGCGCCGTGCGGGCTTTCTCGTCGTGCGACCACGAGAATAGACCTTGCCGTAATTCATTGAATCCGACCGCAACGGACCATTAAGGTTACTGTATTAGAAACGACGCAAGGTTCGGAAAGAACAATCGGGCTGCAGCCCTGAGGACGACCTCGATGCGTACCGTCACCCTTGCACTCCTCACCGGCGTTGCCCTCGTTTGCCATTCAGCAGCCCACGCTGCCGACCTTGACTATGGCGTGTTGCGAGGCCCGGATTACGAGACGGCCTCGGCCGAGATTGATTGGAACGGTGGCTATTTCGGTGGCCATGCCGGATACACCACGACGTCGCTGAATTTCGGATCCTCCGGTCAATCGGATCTTGCGCAGATCCTTCGCAGCACGGCTATCGAGAGCGAGTATCGCATCTCGGGAAGCAATACTCTGAAACCTGCTCGGCCCCACGATGTCGGGATTGGAGGCTTTGCCGGCTACAACTATCAATTCGACGAGGCAGTCATTGGCCTGGAGGTCGATTATACCAGCGTCAATCAGAAAGGACGATCGGAGGACAGCCTCACCCGGCGCGTGATGCTCAGCAACGGAACCTATGATATTTACAGGATTTCCACCGCCGCGCATGCCAGCCTTCAGGATTATGCGACGATACGCATGCGAGCGGGTTATCCGATGGGAGCATTTCTGCCCTTCGTGACAGCCGGGTTGGCGATAGGTCGAGCCGTAGTCGGCAATGACGTGAGCGTCGATCTCAGGGAATATTCGGACATCAATCGAACGAATCTGGTTGGCGGCCTGAGCGAAAGCGGCGGCACCACCAAAGAGAAATACAGCCTTGGATATGCGCTTGGTATCGGCGGGGATTACCTGCTTACACAAAACATATTCGTACGCGGTGAGTACCAATATCTGCAGTTCGCGAAATTCGGAGACGTGAAATTAAACGTCAATACTGTTCGTGGCGCGGTCGGCATCAAGTTCTAATTTTCCCCTGAAACCGGAGTCTACTCAAGACACCTGGCCGCTTGTCCCATCCTCACTCCGAGAGATTGCGCCATGCTACGATCTACGATCGTCGTCGGCATTGCGGCTATCGCGTTCGTCTCTGGGCCGAATGCCGATACGGGAGACCGACTATCCTGCGTCCATGTAGGACATGGTTACCTCACGGATGTTGATCGCCATCGCAGCCTTCCGCCGTCGCAGATTCCCTATCGCGACCATTGCTACCGACCAGCACCGCGCATTGCGCGGACCATCTACCAGCCGCCGGTCGTCCTTGGTCTCGTTCCCACACACAACCCCAACGCACCGGTCTACAACGAACCTCCACCGCGCTTTTCCCACGACTGACCGGCGTCAGCTTTCGAGCTCGCTGTCCCAGTACAGGTAGTCCAGCCAGGTGTGGTGGTATTCGCGGTGATCGAATTCCGGCTGGCGACGATGGAGTTCATGCCGCGTCGGCCGGTGAGGTTCATGCAGGAGCGGCATCTCCGCTTCCGCCGGAGTGCGGTTCGCCTTGCGCAGGTTGCAGGGTGAGCAGGCGGCTACGACATTCTCCCAGCTCGACAATCCGCCGCGCGAACGCGGAATGACGTGGTCGAAGGTCAGCCCGCCCGAGGGCATCCGAAGTCCGCAATACTGACAGGAGAAGGTGTCGCGCAGGTAGATGTTGTAGCGCGTGAAGGCCGGACTGCGCGCCAGGGTCACGTAGTTCTTGAGGGCGACGACGCTCGGGACCCGCAGGGCGCGGCTCGGCGAGCGGGCCTCGACATCGTAGCTGGCCACCAGTGTGACCCTGTCGAGGAACAGGGCGGTGAAAGCGTCCTTCCAGGACCATAAGGACAGCGGATTATACGAAAGCGGCCGGTAATCCGCGTTGAGGACGAGCGTTTGGAGATCCAGCATGGCGCTACTCTCTTGACGGATCGACGAAGGGACGACGCAACGCGTTACGGCGCGGCATCGTCCCCGGATGATGAAAGATCGGTGGTCCCGGCAGTTCGGTCTTCGACTTTGGCATCCGGGGAACAAATCTCGGTCGCCGGACCGGCACAGGATGCGAAGAGAACAGATGATCGGGGAGGGTGGACCGGCCTGGGCTTAGCCAAAAGCGGTCGTATCGGGCGGGAACGCCCGGTTCGTGGCGAGGCACATCAACATGGACGGCCAACGCCACCTCCTCGCGTCGATACGAAAAGGCTCTGTCCATTGCGCGGTAGTCTAATATCAGCATGACACGCTTGTGAAGGTTGCCCGGTCGATCCCCGACGTCGCGGCCCACAATCTTTCGGGCCGCCTCAGCGAATGATGTGTCTGCGGCACCCTTTCGCCCCATTGATCGGCCATCCGACGATCCGACTTTTGACCCGCGGCCGCTTGCGGCGTGTGAGGTGCCTTCGCTGGCGCTCCCGTGATGGCCACGGCCCTTGCCGGATACGGGGCCTGCAAAGTGCCTTCCCCACGCGCCGGGGTCCGCCTGCCGACGCCAGAGGGGCGGGCGTTCTGAGCCGATGAAAGGAACGACATGGAACTGGGATTCATGAAGGGCAGAATGCGACATGCAGCGCTCCTTGCCGCGTGGATGGGTGCTTCCCTACTGAATCCCCTTCCGGTTCTGGCCCAGGCGGCGCCCGCCGCCCCCGCGCAGACGGAGCCGGCAAAGC
>NZ_VRVC01000055.1:0-30654 GCF_008040005.1 Methylobacterium sp. WL19 | reverse complement strand
CTCATGTTCTAATGAAGCAAAATTCACTTACCATTGCGCTGATGATTCACCCCCTTGAGGGTGTGGCAATATAAACCCTATGAGGCGAAGGAACTTATTGATCCATATTAAAATCAGAATTTTTCTGCTTGGTTGGGCATTATAAAGCAGATACCGTCGCGATGTTTCGCCAGCCAACGATAACGATATGTGAGTTCGCCATGGTGCCAGCCGCTTTCACCGCCGGCCTCGGAGTCGGTCTTTCGTTTCTTCTCGGACCCAATATTGGAGTCATCGCGCTGGTTCCGGTGCTCGTCCTGTGCATGATCCGCCTCTTTGGCGAACGTGTCCTTCGTATGATGGAAGATTGAAGGACCGGCGGGCGAGCGGAACTATCGTTCCAATGGCGCCGGATCTATTACTGCGGTTGGTCATCGCCCCGGCGAAGGCGACCGATGATTTCGGCGAAAACCTCCGAGGTCGTGGCTTGGTCGTCGAGTGGATAGGCTGACCGTAGGCCGCCGATCAGGCTCTCCACCGTCCGTTTTCCGGGTGAGCGACGCCGCGCCGCAATGTGGCTGGCCGCACCGCGACCATTTTCATCCGAGCCGCCGGAGGAGCACTGAACTGACATCGCGTATACCCGTTGCCGTAGACGGTATCGGAGGTTCGCGCGTCGCGCCGGTCCTGGGCACTGCATCGAGCCCGACCTCCCTGTTCATGACGGACCACTATACAATATCGATGCCGCCGGGTGAGATCCTCGAAGCTCCGTCGAGCAGATCGCCTCCGCGACATGGCCGGGATGCTCGAAGAGAACATCCGGCCGCCCGGCAGCCAAAGCATCTCTTCGCGTATATCCCCATGATACGGCTCCGAAATCGCAACCGGCCGCCTTGGCCGCATCGTGGTCGCGCAATTCGTCGCCGATGTAGATGACGCTTCCGCGCGCTCCGGCCTTTCGCATGACCGCCGTCAGACGTTTGGCCTTGCCGAACATCGATGCGCCGCAGGCATAGTGGCGGAAACGAGCGGCACAGGGCCCCAGGACGTGCCGAATATTGGCCTCGCTGTTCGAGCTGACGATCGCGAGGACGATGCCGGCCTCATCGAGATCGCGAAGCATGTCGCGAATGCCGGGAAACAGCGAGATCGCCTCGATATCGCGGGCCGCGAGGCCGTGCATGTGCCGGGTGATGAAAGGCAGCTTCCATGCAGGCACGCCGAGTTCGCGAATGAGGGCACGGGCGGATAGGCCGCGAAGCGCCTCCGTCTCGGCGGGGTCGATGTGTCGGAAACGGTAGCGACGGGCGACACCGTTGATGACGCTGCAGAACCACGGGAAGGTATCGGCGAGCGTTCCGTCGAAATCGAAGACGACCAGTCCGTAGGGTTTGCCCATCACGCAGGCATTTCGTGCGAAAGCAGCCATTGCCCTGGCCACGCCCGCAGACGAAGTCGGCGATCGCCATGCCGGCACCGCCTCACCCCACCGGCAGTCGGAATTGCCAATGCGCCCGCGCCACGGCTTCGACACCAAAACCGGCGATGGGTCACTTGATCCATGCGGTCATTCCACTCCATCGAGGAAGGACCGACGAACGGCATCGGCCCGAAGGATGGGTTATCTCCTCCGAGCCGATTGTCTCGCAAACGAAGCGGTCTTGGGAAGTCAGGCCGCTTGCGACTCGGTGAGCGTCGGGTAGTCGATATAGCCCTCAGGTCCCTGGCTATACCACGTCGCCTGCACGTCCTTCTGCAGCGGAGCATGCGTCGCGATCCGCTCGACGAGATCGGGATTGGCGATGAAGGGCCGGCCGAAGGCGATGGCGTCGGCCTTACCATCGGCGAGGGCGGCCTCGGCGGCGGCGGGATCGTAATCCGAATTGAGGATCAGCGGCCCGTCGAAAGCCTGTCTGATCACGGGCGCCACCGGCGGGTGGTTCGGCTTGCCGAAGGTACCGTTCGGACCGGGTTCGCGCAGTTCGAGGAAGGCGATGCCGATCTTCGAGAGAGCGGCGGCGGCCGCACCAAACAGGGCGTCCGGGTTCGAATCGTCCACGCCCTGAATCTGGCCGTTCGGCGACAGGCGGACGCCGGTGCGGTCCTTCCCGATGGCGTCGGCCACGGTCTGCGTGACCTCCGTCAGCAGGCGGATGCGATTTTCGATGGAGCCACCGTAGCGGTCGTCGCGGTGATTGGTGTTGTCGCGCAGGAACTGATCGATGAGATAGCCATTCGCCGCGTGGATCTGCACGCCGTCGAATCCGGCGGCGATCGCGTTGCGCGCGGCGCGGTCGTAATCCGCCAGGAGGCGCGGAATCTCGTCGACCGGCAGGGCGCGTGCCTCGGCATAAGGCTGCTTGCCCTCGTAGGTATGGGCCTCATCGGGCGCCGTGGTGGCGGAGGACGAGATCGGCGCCTTGCCGTCATTGAAGCTCGGATGCACCACGCGCCCCATATGCCAGAGCTGGCAGACGATCCTGCCCCCGGACTCATGGACCGCCTTCACCACGGGCTTCCAGGCTTCGACCTGCTCGTCCGACCAGATACCCGGCGCATAGGGCCAGCCGAGCCCTTCCTGGCTGATGCCCGTCGCCTCGGTGAGGATCACGCCCGCGCCGGCGCGCTGGGTGTAATACTCGACCATGATCGGGGTCGGTACATGCTCCCTGGTGGCACGGCCACGGGTGAGAGGCGCCATGAAGATGCGGTTCTTCGCGTCGATCGCGCCGATGCGGATCGGGTCGTTCAGTGAAGGCATGAAGATCTCTCGTCAGACTACGACAAAGGGAGCGCGACCGTTTCGGGTGCGTCCGCTGAGACCGTAGTTATGGCGCTGACGAGAGACCGTCAGGGGGACGGCTGGGCCGGGCGGCGCCACCTGTGCGCCGCCGCACGCCAACGTACCCACAACATCGCCCCTGCAATCACCTTTCCGGCACCTGCCGAGGCTTCATCTCTGCGACCGTCCATTGGAGCCGAGCTTCAGAGATGCGCGAGCACCGCCAGCAGAAGCAGAGCGATGATGTTGGTGATCTTGATCGCGGGATTCACGGCCGGGCCGGCCGTATCCTTGTAGGGGTCGCCGACGGTGTCACCGGTCACCGCCGCCTTGTGAGCGTCGGAGCCCTTGCCGCCGTGGTGACCGTCTTCGATGTACTTCTTCGCATTGTCCCACGCCCCGCCGCCGGACGTCATCGAGATCGCCACGTAGAGGCCGGTGAGGATCACGCCGAGCAGGGACGCGCCAACCGTGGCGAAGGCCTGGTTCTTCCCGGCGATCGCCTGGATCGCGAAGAACAGCACGATGGGCGACAGGACCGGCAGGAGCGAAGGAAGGATCATTTCCTTGATCGCCGCGCGGGTGAGCATATCGACGGCCCGCCCGTAATCCGGACGGTCGGTGCCCGCCATGATGCCGGGCTTCTCGCGGAACTGCCGCCGCACTTCCTCCACCACGGCACCGGCAGCACGGCCCACCGCCGTCATCGCCATGCCGCCGAACAGGAACGGGATCAGACCGCCGAGAAGCAGGCCAACGACGACGTAGGGGTTCGACAGGGAGAAATCGACGGTGACGCCCTGGAAGAAGCGGTACTGGGTCGGGCTCGCATTGGCGATGAAGTAGTCCAGGTCGCTGGTATAGGCGGCAAACAGGACCAGGGCACCGAGACCGGCCGAGCCGATGGCGTAGCCCTTGGTGACGGCCTTGGTGGTGTTGCCGACGGCATCGAGCGCGTCGGTGGACTTGCGGACTTCCGGTGGCAAACCGGCCATCTCCGCGATACCGCCGGCATTGTCGGTGACGGGGCCGAACGCGTCGAGGGCGACGATGAAGCCGGCGAGCGCCAGCATGGCGGAAACGGCGATGGCGATGCCGAACAGGCCCGCCAGCGAGTAGGTGGAGATGATGCCCGCCACGATGACGAGCGCCGGCAGGGCCGTCGATTCCAGCGAGATCGCCAGGCCCTGGATCACGTTGGTGCCGTGGCCGGTGACGGAGGCGTCGGCGATGGACTTCACCGGGCGGAAGTTGGTGCCGGTATAGTATTCGGTGATCACCACGATGAGCGCGGTGATGACGAGGCCGATCACGGCGCAGCCGAACAGGCCGCCGGAGGTGAAGGTGACCCCGGCGTTGGTCTTGAACTCGGTGGCGAAACCGCCGAACAGCGCAAAATTGACCAGCGCGATGGCGACGATGGAGAGCGCGCCTGCAGTGACGAGGCCCTTGTAGAGCGCTCCCATGATCGACTGGTTGGCCCCGAGCCGCACGGCATAGGTGCCGGCGATGGAGGTGAGGATGCAGGCCGAGCCGATGGCCAGCGGATAGAGCAGCATCGCCTCCAGCACGTTGCGGCCGCCGACATCGGTCTGGCCGGCGAAGAAGATCGCCGCGAGCACCATGGTGGCGACAACGGTCACCGCGTAAGTCTCGAACAGATCAGCCGCCATGCCGGCGCAGTCGCCGACATTGTCACCCACATTGTCGGCGATGGTGGCGGGGTTGCGCGGATCGTCTTCCGGAATCCCAGCCTCGACCTTGCCGACGAGATCGCCGCCGACATCCGCGCCCTTGGTGAAGATGCCGCCGCCGAGGCGGGCGAAGATCGAGATCAAGGATGCACCGAAGCCGAGCGCCACCAGGGAATCGATGACTTCGCGGCTGGCCGGCGCGAGGCCCGAAACGCGGGTGAGGAAGGTGTAGTACAGAGCGACTCCGAGGAGCGCGAGACCGGCCACGAACATGCCGGTGACGGCGCCGGACTTGAACGCGACGTCGAGCCCCGCTCCGAGGGAGGTGGAGGCCGCCTGTGCCGTGCGGACGTTGGCGCGAACCGACACGTTCATCCCGATGAAGCCGGCCGCTCCCGAGAGTACGGCGCCGATGAGGAAGCCGATGGCGACCTTGAGCCCCAGGAAATAGGCGAGCGCCACGAACAGGACCACGCCGACGATGCCGATGGTGGCGTATTGCCGGCGCAGATAGGCCTGTGCCCCTTCCGCGATCGCCCCGGCGATCTCCTGCATCCGCTGGGTGCCGGCGTCGCGTTTCATCACGTCGTTGATCGTGACGACACCGTAGGCGACGGCGCACAGCCCGCCCAGGATGATAAGCAACAATGCGGTCATTCTACCGTCCTTGCGTTGTTATCGTGATGACGAAGCTCGGCTGGCTGGCCGTGGGACGAGGCGCTTGATGCGTTTTAGGCATTCCCTCCCTGGGATGCCTGCTCTGAGTGCCAAACTTCCGAGACAAGAGCAAATGCTGTCTAGCTATTTTCGCAGCGAATATTTTTGCATTGCACAAATCGCTAAGCGTTTGATTGAACTCGTTCGTATTCGCATGTGCTCGCATTGGGTCTGGAGCAGGATGCAACGCAGCGAAACTTTGAGTGCCAACACTCGCTTCGGCATCGATTCCCAAATCGAGGGCAGTTTCAAAATCTCGGAAACGCGGTATCTCCTGAGACCATGACTCAGGCGGAACAGCAGACACCGGACCCGGCTCTCGCCAGGCTGAGCCTGGCGCTCGACGGGATACCCCAACGCGGGTTGCCGCCGGTGGAGCGCTGGCATCCGCCCTATTGCGGCGAGATCGACATGCGGATCGCCGCGGACGGAACCTGGTTCCACAACGGCTCGCCGATCCGCCGCCCGGCCCTCGTCAAGCTGTTCTCCTCCATCCTGCGGCGGGAGCCCGATGGCCGCATCGTCCTGGTGACGCCGGTGGAGAGCGTGGGCATCGTCGTGGACGATGCGCCCTTCGCTGCCGTGGAGATGGCGGCGGAGGGGGAAGGCGAGGCCCGGCGCATCGCGTTCCGCACCAATGTCGACGATCTCGTCACCGTCGACGCCGACCATGCCCTTCGCTTCGAGGAAGGCGGCGACGGAGGCTTGCGCCCCTATGTCCATGTCCGCCGCGACCTCTGGGCGCTCCTCACCCGCGCCACGACCTACGACCTCCTGGCGCTGGGAGAGGAACGCCTGATCGATGGCGTCTCGTGGTTCGGCATCGCCGGCGGCGGCAGCTTTCACACCGTCGCGCGCAGCGAAGGCGCATGAGCTTCGACGCGCTGTCCGACCTGCTCGACAGGGCCGGGCGGGGCCTCTTGCCAACTCCGCCCAAGGCCGGTGACCCGATCTCGAACCCACGCGGAGACCACGACCTCGATCCCATCGGTATCGCGATCCCTCCGGGCAGACCGCACCGGCCAGCGGCGGTGCTGGTCCCCGTCATCGTCAGGGACGCGGAGCTCTCCGTGCTCTTCACCGTCAGGGCCTCGCACCTGCGGGACCATTCCGGCCAGATCGCCTTTCCCGGCGGCAAGATCGAACCCTCCGACAGGAGCCCGGCCGATGCCGCCCTTCGCGAAGCCCGGGAGGAGATCGGCCTTCGCCCCGACGACATCCGGATCCTCGGCTATCTCGACCCCTATCTGTCGGCCACGGGGTTCCTCGTGGTGCCGGTGGTGGGGCTCTGCGCGGGAGGGACACCGCTCGATCTCGATCCGGCCGAGGTGGCGGACGTCTTCGAAGTCCCGCTCGCCCGCCTGATGGACCCGGTTCGCCGCCGGCTCGGCGTCGGGGTCTGGCAGGATCGCCCGCGCCGCTACTACGCGATCCCTTTCGGGGACCGCATGATCTGGGGTGTGACGGCAGGGATCGTGAACAATCTCCACGAACGCCTGTTTCCGTGACATGACGGGCTTCCACCACCCCGTGAAAGCCACATGATCCGTCGCCTTTTCGAAGAAGCCCTCATCTTCCTGCTGCCCTTCGTGCTGTTCGGCCTCTATCTCGCGATCAGGGGCCGCAACCCGCGTCATGGCGCCCATTGGGAAGGGTCAGTGTTCCGCCTGACCATGGGAGGGCTCGTTCTGGTGATCCTGTCTCTCGTCGTCTTGGGGTTGACCGGCGAGAAGCATCGCGGCGGCTATGTCCCGCCGAGCATCGAGAACGGCCAGGTCGTTCCGGGCCATTTCCAGTGACGATCCGTGATCTCCAGCGGGACGGGCTGAACGCCCTTCTTGCGGATCAGGCCATCTCGCACGTGCTTTCCGTGCTGAAGGCGCCAGGAGAGGAAACCCGGATCGTCGGAGGGGTCGTCCGCGATGCCCTGCTCGGGCGGGTCGGGTCCGACATCGATCTCGCCACCACTCTGCTGCCCGAGGATGTGATGCGGCGGGCAACGGCCGCCTCCATGAAGGCGATCCCCACCGGGATCGAGCATGGAACGGTGACGATCCTGTTCGACGGCCGGGCGTTCGAAGTGACGACCCTCCGGGAGGATGTCGAGACCGACGGGCGGCATGCGGTGGTGAGATTCGGGCGCGATTTCGCCCGCGATGCCGAGCGCCGCGACTTCACCATCAACGCCCTGTCCCTGAGCGGGAACGGCGCCTTGCACGACACGACGGGAGGCGAAGCGGATCTTTACGCGGGCCGCGTCCGCTTCATCGGGGATGCGGCGACCCGAATCCGCGAAGACGCCCTGCGCATCCTGCGCTTCTTCCGCTTCCATGCCCGCTACGGCATCGGAGCACCCGACGAGGAGGGGTTACGGGCAGCGGCCGACGCGGCGGAGGCCCTCGACGGCCTGTCGCGCGAACGGGTTCGTTCGGAACTCCTGAAGCTCCTGGAAGCGCCGGGCGCCGTCCAAGCCGTCGCAGAAATGAGGGGAGCCGGGCTGCTAGCACGCATTGTCGGCACCGAAGGTCATCTCGACCGCCTGGAACGGGCCGTTTCGATAAGTGCGAATCATGGCTCGCCGCAGAGCGCTGTCGCACGGCTCGCCGCTCTGGCCGTCGATTCCGACACCGATGCCGAGCGACTGAGACAAACGCTGCGCCTATCGAACGAGGAACAGGCCTGCCTTCAGGCGTATGCGGCGGCGAGGGGGGCGATAGAGCGTCTACCCGTCATTGCGGCGGCAGATGTACGGCGCCTCGTCGCGACACAGGATCTGGGCGGCTTGGCCCTTGTCGTCGCCGTGATGGGCGACCAGCGAATGAGTGAGATGAGCGTGGAGGCTCGCTTGGCCTTCGAGCAGTTCCTCGACGGCACCCAACCCGTACCCGTCTTTCCCCTGAGCGGGGGCGACCTCATCGCGGCGGGCGTCCCACCGGGCCGTTCGATCGGGAAGGGACTCGCAGCCAGCCATGCTTTCTGGCTCGAACGGGGATGTCCATCCGGGAAGGAGGAGCGCACCCTCCTCCTCGATCATGCCGTCACCACCGCCCGCTCGAAAGCCTGAGCGCGCGGCAAAGAAATCAGATGTTGAGAGCGACCTTGGCATCCTGAAGCTGGACGATCTGACCGCTGATCTCGTCCTTCTTGGCGAAATCTTCGGTGGCATCGCGCTGCAATTCGAGGGCGGCGATATCCTTGTCGAGGGAATCGGGCGTGATTTCCTCGAACGGGTTGGCTCGCTCGGCGATCACGGTGACCATGGTCGGACCGATATCGGCGAAGCCACCGCGCACCAGCACGCGCTTGCCGGCATGCCCCGCCTCGTTGATGACGATGACGCCGACCTTGAGTGCGGTGAGAACCGGAGCATGACCCGGCAGCACGGTCATCTCGCCCTCGACGCCGGGAAGCTGCACGGCCTCGATCTGACCGGAATAGACCGTCCGCTCGGGGCCGACGAAATCGAACTGGAAAGTGGCCATGACGTCGCGAGTCCCGATTCGGGTTGTCATTTAGAACCGATGGCGCAGCGGCCTGAGCCCTGCGCCATAATGTGTTTCAGGCGCGTGCCCGACCGGCGACGAAGCCAACCCCGAGGCCGAGGGCCGCACCGATCACGGCGAAGATGCCGATGTGCTGCATCTGGCCGGTGGTCAATGAGCCGCCGTTGGTACCTGCCGGCTTGTCGCCCTGAACCTCGAGGCTGAAGTCGCCGATCCTGATCTCGGCAGCCTGAGGCCGGGTAAGATACCCGGCCAGGGCGCCGACCACGAGTCCGACGAGGAGAAGGCCAATCTTGGCGTTCATGCGCTCAGGCCGCGGCGGCGATCTTCTTCGCCTTTTCCTTGGCGTCCTCGATCGTGCCGACCATGTAGAAGGCCGCCTCCGGCAGGTCGTCGTAATCGCCGTTCACCAGGCCCTTGAAGCCCTTGATCGTGTCGGCCAGGGGGACCTGGATACCGGGCGAGCCGGTGAAGATCTCGGCCACCGAGAAGGGCTGCGAGAAGAAGCGCTCGATCTTGCGGGCGCGGGCGACGGTGAGCTTGTCCTCTTCCGAGAGCTCATCCATGCCCAGGATGGCGATGATGTCCTGCAGGGCCTTGTAGCGCTGCAGGGTCTGCTGGACGCGGCGGGCGACGTCGTAATGCTCCTCACCGAGAACGGCTGGGTTGAGCATGCGCGAGGTCGAGTCCAGCGGATCCACCGCCGGGTAGATGCCCTTCTCAGCGATGGACCGCGAGAGCACGGTGGTGGCGTCCAAGTGGGCGAACGAAGCGGCGGGCGCCGGATCGGTCAGATCGTCGGCCGGCACGTAGATGGCCTGCACCGATGTGATCGAGCCCTTGGTGGTGGTGGTGATGCGCTCCTGCAGGGCGCCCATGTCGGTGGCCAGCGTCGGCTGGTAACCCACGGCGGAGGGGATGCGGCCGAGGAGAGCCGACACTTCCGAGCCGGCCTGGGTGAAGCGGAAGATGTTGTCCACGAAGAACAGCACATCCTGGCCCTGGTCGCGGAAATCCTCGGCGATGGTGAGGCCGGTCAGCGCGACACGCGAGCGGGCGCCGGGGGACTCGTTCATCTGGCCGTAGACGAGCGCACATTTGGACCCTTCGGCCGAGCCGTTGTTCTCCTTCGGGTCCATGTTGACCTTGGACTCGATCATCTCGTGGTAGAGATCGTTACCCTCGCGGGTGCGCTCACCGACGCCGGCGAACACCGAGTAGCCCGAGTGCACCTTGGCGATGTTGTTGATGAGCTCCATGATCAGCACGGTCTTGCCGACGCCGGCGCCGCCGAACAGGCCGATCTTGCCGCCCTTGGCGTAAGGGGCGAGGAGATCGACCACCTTGATGCCGGTGACGAGGATCTGCGACTCGGTGGACTGCTCGGCGTAGGACGGCGCGGGCTGGTGGATGGCGCGCAGGGTGTCCGACTGGATCGGGCCGGCCTCGTCGATCGGCTCGCCGATGACGTTCATGATGCGGCCGAGGGTGTTGAAGCCGACCGGTACCTTGATGGCTTCGCCGGTGTCGGTGACTTCCTGGCCACGAACGAGGCCTTCCGACGTGTCCATGGCAACGCAGCGCACGGTGCTCTCACCGAGCTGCATGGCCACTTCGAGAACGAGGCGGTTGCCGTTGTTCTTGGTCTCGAGGGCGTTGAGGATCTCCGGCAGGTGGCCGTCGAAGTGAACGTCGACCACGGGGCCGATGACCTGGGTGATCTTGCCGACCTTGTTGGAGCCGGCGCCGGGGAGAGCGGTGTTCGCCATGTTACGGGTCCTTCGAATATGTTGCGGTCAGGGCGACGGGGAGCGCTTAGAGCGCTTCGGCACCCGAGATGATTTCGATGAGTTCCTTGGTGATCATGGCCTGACGCGTACGGTTGTAGATCTGCGTCTGCTTCTTGATCATCTCGCCCGCGTTGCGCGTGGCGGAATCCATGGCACCCGTGCGTGCGCCCTGCTCGGAGGCCGCGTTCTCCAAGAGAGCGCGGAACACCTGGACGGTGAGGTTGCGCGGCAGGAGCGTGTCGAGGATCGCTTCCTCGCTCGGCTCGAACTCCAGAGCGGCATCCGGAGCGGTACCCCCGGCTGCGGGCAGCTCGGCCGGGATGAGCTTCTGGGCGGTCGGCACCTGGGCGATGACGGAGCGGAAGCGCGAATAGAACAGCGTCGCTACGTCGAACTCGCCGTCGTCGAAACGCGAGATGATGCTCTGCGCGATCTCGGCGGCGAACTCGTAATCCACCGGCTTGTTGCCGCGCAGGTCACGGCTCTCGATGATCTGGTCGCGGTACTGGCGACGCAGGAGGTCGTAGCCCTTCTTGCCGACCGTGACGATCTTCACCGTCTTGCCCTCGGCCGTCAGCGTGCGGATGTGCTCGCGGGCCAAACGCACGATCGACGAGTTGAAGCCGCCGCAGAGGCCGCGGTCAGCCGTGCAGACGACCAGCAGGTGAACCTTGTCGGCTCCCGTGCCGGACAGAAGCTTCGGACCCTGGACACCACCGACGAGGTTCGCGGCGAGGTTGCCGAGCACCTGGGACATCTTCTCGGCATAGGGGCGTGCGTTCTCGGCGGCATTCTGCGCCCGCCGCAGCTTTGCGGCGGCGACCATCTGCATCGCCTTGGTAATCTTCTGCGTGCCCTTCACCGAAGCGATGCGGTTACGCAGATCCTTCAAACTCGCCATGGGGTGACTTCCAGATCCGTTCGGTGCGGTTCGACGCCATCTCTCTTCCCCTCGAGTGAGGAAGAGCCGGAGTTGGGGGTGGTGTCGAAGAGGTCTCGGCCGGTCCGGCACACCTCCACCCCAGTCCCCTCCCCGCCAAGGGAGGGGATCATCGACTGGCTTTAGGCCAGCGACTTGGCGACGCTCTCGACGACGCCCTTCAGCGTCTTCGCGCTGTCGTCGGACAGATCCTTCGAGTCACGGATCTTGGTGAGCAGATCGGCGTGCTTGGTGCGCAGGGTCGAGAGCAGCGCGTCCTCGAAGGGACGGACCTTCGACACGGGCAGAGCGTCGAGATAGCCGTTCACGCCGGCATAGATCACCGCGACCTGCTCTTCCATCTTCAGCGGCGAGAATTGCGGCTGCTTCAGGAGCTCTGTGAGGCGCGAGCCGCGGTTCAGGAGCTTCTGGGTCGAGGCGTCGAGATCCGAGCCGAACTGCGCGAAGGCAGCCATCTCGCGGTACTGGGCGAGCTCGCCCTTGATCTTGCCGGCGACCTTCTTCATCGCCTTCGTCTGTGCCGACGAGCCCACCCGGGACACCGAGAGGCCGACGTTCACCGCCGGACGGATGCCCTGGTAGAACAGGTCGGTCTCGAGGAAGATCTGGCCGTCGGTGATCGAGATCACGTTGGTGGGGATGTAGGCCGAGACGTCGTTGGCCTGGGTCTCGATAACCGGAAGCGCGGTCAGCGAGCCGTTGCCGGCGGCATCACCCATCTTGGCGGCGCGCTCGAGCAGGCGCGAGTGCAGGTAGAACACGTCGCCGGGATAGGCTTCGCGGCCCGGCGGGCGGCGCAGCAGCAGCGACATCTGGCGGTAGGCCACGGCCTGCTTGGAGAGATCGTCGTACACGATCACGGCGTGCATGCCGTTATCGCGGAAATACTCACCCATGGCGCAGCCGGCGAAGGGGGCGATGAACTGCATCGGTGCCGCGTCGGAGGCGGTGGCGGCGATGACGATGGAGTATTCCAGCGCGCCGTTGTCCTCGAGGGACTTCACGAACTGCGCGACGGTGGAGCGCTTCTGGCCGATGGCGACGTAGACGCAGTAGAGCTTGGCGTTCTCGTCGGTGCCCGCATGGGCCGGCTTCTGGTTGAGGATCGTATCGAGGGCGATGGCGGTCTTGCCGGTCTGGCGATCGCCGATGATGAGCTCGCGCTGGCCGCGGCCGACGGGGATCAGGGCGTCGATGGCCTTGAGGCCGGTGGCCATCGGCTCATGCACCGACTTGCGCGGGATGATGCCGGGCGCCTTCACGTCGACGCGGCGACGCTCGGTGGTGGCGATGGGGCCCTTGCCGTCGATGGGGTTGCCCAGCGCGTCGACGACGCGGCCGAGGAGTGCCTTGCCGACCGGAACGTCCACGATGGCGCCGGTGCGCTTGACGGTCTGACCTTCCTTGATGTCGCGATCGGACCCGAAGATCACGATGCCGACGTTGTCCTGCTCGAGGTTGAGAGCCATGCCGCGCACGCCCGACTCGAACTCGACCATCTCGCCGGCCTGGACGCTGTCGAGGCCGTAGGCGCGGGCGATGCCGTCACCTACGGAGAGCACTTGGCCTACCTCGGTGACTTCGGCGTCCTGGCCGAAATTCTTGATCTGCTCTTTCAGGATCGCGGAGATCTCGGCAGCGCGGATGTCCATCGTCTGGCCTCTTTAAATTCGGAACGAAGTTGCTGTGGAGAAAACGGGAGCGGTCGTGCGCCGGGGCGCCGACCTCAGGCTTCCCGCATCGCGAGTCGAATACCGTTGAGCTTGGTCCGCAGGGACGCATCCACCATCCTGCTGCCGATCTTGACGATGAGACCGCCGATCAGGGCCGGATCCACCCGCAGGTCGAGATCGATCTCGGACCGTGCGACATCGCGCAAGGACGCCTTGATCTCTTCAAGGACGGCGTCGGAGGGGCGCTCGGCCACCGTGACTTCGGCCCGCACGATGCCCTTCGAAGCAGCCACGAGCCGATTGAAGCAGCGGATCATGTCCGGCAGCACGAACAGGCGCCGGTTTGCGGCGGCGAGACGGATGAAGTTGGCGCCGAGCCCAGTGATTCCGGCCTTGTCGAGGATGGCGCCGATGGCGGCTTCCTGCTGCTCGCCGGTGAAGACCGGGCTGCGCACGAGGCGCATCAGGTCGGCGCTCTCGTTCAAAAGGCCGTCGAATTGCTGAAGGCTCGCGGCCACCGCATCGATCTGGCGCTCGTCGCGGGCCAGCTCGAACAGTGCGGAGGCATAGCGACCTGCTACGCCTGCAACCGGGGAACCCGCCTCGGAACTGGTCTGCGCCACGCGCCACTCTCTCTTTTAATCCGGCCCGAGGTTCCGGCCCATGACACCGTTCTCGGCGTCGGCTCTTAAACCGTCAGGAATGGGAACCGCCTCGAAATACAGGTCTGAAACCCGTCCTCCCGGCGCGGCGAGGGCCTAGCATGCGTGTTGGGGAGGCGCAAGACGAAGACGGCTCTGCATAAGCTTGTGCGGCGCGCGGTCATGCGATCATCCCCAATCCGCGCAAACGATGGCGAAGGTGAGGCGCGGACCGGGTGGCATCGGTCGGGACCTACGACAAGGACCGTCAACACGCGATCTGGTCGCAACGGCGCATGGCGCCGATCATCCGGGCGAGGGATTTCGCTCCCGGATGCCCGAGCAGGCCGGTATTGCCGAGGACGTAGGAGGGAGTCGCCATGAGGCCGAGGTCGGCGGCCATCCGCATCTGCGCCCTCAGGGCGAGTCGCACCTCGTCGCTGTCGGCGATCGTCTCGATCTCAGAAGCGGAAACACCCAGGGCGGCGGCAACCTGAAGCGCGCCGCTGCCGTCGATCTTGCCCGGCTTGGCGAGGAGCCTCTGGTAGAGCGTCCAGGCTGCGGCCGAGCCCAGCTTACGCTGGATCGCCAAGGCGACCTTCGCCGCCTGCGCCGATTGCGGCGAGAGAATCGGATTGTTGACGAGCCCGATCCGCAAAGCGGCATCGCTTGCGGCGAGCGACACCATGTCGACCGCCGCCTTCCGGCAATACGGGCAATTGTAGTCGAAGAACTCGTAGAGCGTGATTTCCGCCTCGCGGGCGCCCACGTATGTGACACCCTTCAACGCTGGGATTTCTCCGACGATCTCGCCCGGGAGCCGCGTGTTCGCGATGGGTCGGCCGTCGTCGTTATCGACCTTGAAGGTCTGGCCGTATCCCTGGGCCACACTCGCGCCGGAGGAGGCGACGAGAGAGGCCAGGCTCACGGCCCCGGTTAGGAAAGTTCGACGGTCGATGGTCATGGGAACCAAGCCTCGAATGTGCGCGGTTTCCAATCATTCGGCACCGCAGGTCGCGCCTCATAATCCCGGTTCGTGACCGTATCCAGTCCGCCGGTGCCCGCAACGGGGATCGTTCCGGCACAGCCAGTCCGTCCGTCAATGAGATATCGTTCCATGTCCCAGAACCGGGCACCTAAAAGGGCCTCCGCTTCGTCTTACCAAATATCAAAATAATCAGATAAAAATTCGACATTGTATAATTCTAAAGGCAGAACTGACATGGATTTATACGGAAATATATAGTTCTATTTGAGAAATACTAAACTCAATGGCGAGTGCACTCACCTGATTTGAAATACAAATACATCTTGTTCACTTTTTATAACGTTATCGTGATGGGCGATTTCTGATTTTTGCGATCCAGTGAGGATCTCGTTAACTTGGCAGATAGAAACGCGAGCGTATCAAAGATTGCAGGGTCGAGCGCGGCGATCCACCCCCAACCCTTACGCGTCAAATAGGGTGATGAACTTCTTCACGAACAGCGATCTCCGGTCCAAGATCGACGCACTGGATCGCTCTCAGGCGGTCATCGAATTCGATACCGATGGCAAGGTACTGACGGCCAACGGGAATTTTCTTGCTGCAATCGGCTACGAACTGTCCGAGATCCAGGGCAAGCACCACAGCCTGTTCGTCGAACCGGCGTTCCGGGAGAGCCAGGATTACCGTGCCTTCTGGACCGCCTTGGCCGCCGGCACCTTCCAATCCGGCGAGTTCAAGCGCATCGGCAAGGGCGGGCGCGAGATCTGGCTGCAGGCCACCTACAATCCCATCCTCGGACGCGACGGCAAAACCACCAAGATCGTCAAGTTCTCGTCCGACATCACCGAACGGGTGATGCAGTCGATCAACAACGAGGGTCAGATCAAGGCCCTCAACCGCTCTCAGGCGGTGATCGAGTTCGCCCTCGACGGCACCATCCTCACCGCCAACCGGAACTTCCTCGACGTGATGGGCTACGACCTGTCCGAGATTCAGGGGAAGCATCACAGCCTGTTCGTCGATCCCGCTCTGCGCGCCGGCGCCGAATACAAGAGCTTCTGGGACGAGCTCGGCCGCGGCGAGTATCAGGCCGACGAGTACCGGCGGATCGCCAAGGGCGGCCGCGAGGTGTTCATTCAGGGCACCTACAACCCGATCCTCGACCGTGCAGGACGCCCGCTGAAGGTCGTCAAATTCTGCATCGACGTGACGCGGCAGGTGCTGGAGCGCAAGCGCCGCGCCGACATCCAGATCTCGATCGCCACCGACCTCAACGCCATCGCGGGATCCGCCTCCGGTGCGTCGCTGCAGGCCGGTCAGGCCGCGCTGGCTTCGACGCAGGTCTCCGCCGACATTCAGACCGTGGCGTCCGGCGCCGAAGAGCTTGCTGCGTCGGTGTCCGAGATCAGCATGCAGGTCACTCACGCGTCCGAAATTTCCGGTCAGGCGGTGAGGCAGGCTCAGGAAACCAGCACCATCATCGCCGGCCTGTCCGGTGCGGCGACCCGAATTGGCGAGGTCGTCGCCCTGATCCAGGGCATCGCGGCACAGACCAACCTTCTCGCTCTCAATGCCACGATCGAGGCGGCACGGGCCGGTGAGGCGGGGCGGGGCTTCGCCGTGGTCGCCACCGAGGTGAAGGCGCTGGCCGCCCAGACTTCCAAGGCCACCGAACAGATCACCGCTCAGATCGCGTCGACCCAGCAGGCGACGCAGGACGCGGTGGGGGCCATCACCTCGATCCAGGACACGATCATGACTCTGAACGAGGTCGCGAGCGCGATCTCGGCCGCGGTGGAGGAGCAGAGCGCCGTCACCCGTGAGATGTCGGCCAGCATGCAGACCGCCTCGAACGGCGTCACCCTCATCACCGGTAGCCTCAGCGAAATCGCCCGCTCCACCGAAGAGGTCGACGAGGCCACGCAGAAAGTGAGAACCGCCTCACAAGAGGCTGCCTGAGGCCTCACCGGCCTCGCTTCACGGATGGAAAGACACGGTCGCGGCCCGACCAAAGCGCGCGACCGACCTTTATCGTAGGGTAACCTCGTGGCCTCGGTTCAACTTGGCCGTCTCGGCCAGGAATCAGTGGCGCCTATCGCATCGCCCCCGGCCGGTCACCGGTCGCCCAGGCGAGAGCCTGCTCAAGCCGGTCGTTGCCCCAGAACAATTCGCCGTCGCCGGTCAAAAAGGTCGGGGCGCCGAAGATGCCGCGCGAGCGCGCCTCCTCTCCGTTGACGCGCAGACGCCCCTTGTTGCCCTCCAGAGCCGCGGCCTTGAGGATCACGGTGCCGTCGAGACCGAGCCGGTTGAGGATTCCGGCCACGGCCTGGGGTTCGGCGATGGAGTGCCCAACGGCGAACTGGGTCTCGTAGACGGCTTTCGAAAACGGAACGAGCCAGTCGTGATCCATGCCGTAGGTGGCTGCGCGCGTGGCGCTCAGGCTGTTCTGCGGGAACGGGTCGGGCCGTTTCAGCGGCGGCAGGCCTTGCCGCGCCGCCTCACGCTCTACGTCCCGCCACATATGCCGTCCCTTGGCGGGGAAGAGATTGAACGGAGAGGAATTCCAGCCCTGGCTGGCGAAGATGGGCCCCAGGAGAAACGGCCGCCATCGCAGGTCGACGCCGGCGGCCTGCGCCATCGCATCGATCCGCATGGCCGCCAGGTAGGAGTAGGTGGAGGAGAACTCGTACCAGAATTCGAGGGTCGGCCGTCTCGGCATTCGTCGAATCTCCGGCGTGGGATCAAGAGTGGGGTCGGATTACGCAGTTTCGGCTGTCGCGGCCAGGGCGGCAACAGGGTCCGCTGCCGCGGCCGTGGAAAGCGGGGCCGATACCTCTGCAACGTCTCCTGCGGCATGCCGGTTGCACGACGCGGCTCTCGGCTGATAAGTCGCCCCCACGTCACGAGAACCGAAGCGAGCCCCATGTCAGACGCGAATCCGAAGCCCGTCAACAAGGTCGTGCTCGCCTATTCCGGTGGCCTCGACACCTCGATCATCCTGAAATGGCTGCAGACCACCTATGGCTGCGAGGTCATTACGTTCACGGCCGATCTGGGCCAGGGCGAGGAACTCGAGCCCGCGCGAAAGAAGGCCGAACTGCTCGGCATCAAGCCGGAAAACATCTTCATCGAGGACCTGCGCGAGGAGTTCGTGCGCGACTACGTCTTCCCGATGTTCCGTGCCAACGCGGTCTACGAGGGCGTCTATCTCCTCGGCACCTCCATCGCCCGCCCGCTCATCGCCAAGAAGCAGATCGAGATCGCCGAACGTCTCGGCGCCGACGCGGTCTGTCACGGCGCCACCGGCAAGGGCAACGATCAGGTCCGGTTCGAGCTCGGCTATTATGCCTTGAAGCCCGATGTGACCGTCATCGCCCCGTGGCGCGAATGGGACCTCAAGAGCCGTGAGCAGCTGATCGCTTTCGCCGAGCAGCACCAGATCCCGATCTCCAAGGACAAGCGCGGCGAGAGCCCGTTCTCAGTGGACGCGAACCTTCTCCACGCCTCCTCCGAGGGTAAGGTCCTGGAAGATCCGGCCGATGAGGTGCCGGATTACGTCTACTCGCGGACCCTCTCGCCGGAAGAGGCCCCCGACACCCCGACCATCGTCACGATCGGCTTCGAGAAGGGCGACGCGGTTTCCATCGACGGCGAGGCACTGTCACCTGCCACGCTTTTGGCCAAGCTCAACCAGCTCGGCCACGACAACGGTATCGGCCGCCTCGATCTCGTGGAGAACCGCTTCGTCGGCATGAAGAGCCGGGGCATGTACGAAACGCCGGGCGGCACGATCCTGCTGCCGGCCCACCGCGCCATCGAATCGATCACGCTGGACCGGGGCGCGGCGCACCTCAAGGATCAGATCATGCCGCAATATGCGGAGCTGATCTATAACGGCTTCTGGTTCTCGCCCGAGCGCGAGATGCTCCAGGCCCTCATCGACAAGAGCCAGGAAATGGTCACCGGCGAGGTCCGGCTGAAGCTCTACAAGGGCGGCATCCACGTCATCGGCCGCACCAGCCCGAACTCTCTCTACGATCAGGACCTCGTCACTTTCGAGGAGGGCGCCGTGGCCTACGATCACCGCGACGCGGCGGGCTTCATCAAGCTCAACGCCCTGCGCCTGCGCACCCTGGCGCAGCGGAAGAAACGACAGGCTTGAGAACCTCAACCTTGACGGACGGAGCGGTTCGGCCCGCACGGTTCGCTCGGATCATCGGCGCCTTCCTCGTTCTGACGATCGTCGCGAACGCCGCTCTCGGCGTCGCGTCGTCCGCTTTCGTAGACCTCCGTTCGACGGCGTTCCTGTGCCTCTGGCTGCACGCCTTCGTCTCCATCTACGACGGCGTCTCCGGTCGCCTGCGAACTCTGACCTGGCTCCTTCTGTGCGGTGTCTGGGTCGCGAGCGAAGCGGCCCTTTTCCTCGATACCTTCATTCCATGGGGGCAGATCGCCTTTTGGGTCATCGCCTCGCTGGCGACCCTGCCCGTCGTAGGTTCGGTGATCGCCAATCTTCTGACGGAAGCGCACGCGGCGACCGCCTCGACCTCGCGGGGCGGCGGAACTATCGGTCCGACCCCGCTTCTCCTGGCCGTGGCCGTGGCCGCCGATTTTTTCGTTCTCCATCTCGCGTCGCGGCAATGGACCCGAAGCGCAACCCTGAAAGCTGCGGTCTTCGCTGCCGCCGCATTGCTCGCGGGCGGTGCAGTGGGTAATCTCACGGGTCTTGCGCCTCCCGAACGTGTGCCCTCGAGCGACACCTTCGCGATCCTTCCTCCGTGGTACGCGCTGCCCTACTACGCGATCCTTCGCGCCGTGCCGGATAAGACCGGCGGCCTACTCTTGATGGCCTGCATCCTCGCCGCTCCCGCGGCCTGGCCATGGGTCGGCGCGTCGCGGGCGCGCAACGGACGGCTGCGCTTACTCTATGGTGCCGCCTGCGCAACCTTCGCGATGGCGTGGATCGGGCTGTGCATCCTGGGCGCGGGGGCTGCGGCCGAGTCGACCCTGGTCCATTCGCGGATTGCCGCAGCCTATGTGCTCGCCTTCTTCGTTGTGATCGTGCCCTTGATCGTACGGTTTTCGGACGACGGTCACACAGCCGCCCAGACGGTTGCCCCATCTGGTCGCCGGTAAAGGCCGGGGGCGAGATCGCCGTACCGCAGGAAGATCTGCAAGACCGGCTGCATCTCGTGATGCACGGAGGGAAGTTCTGTTCCCACCCCATAGGGCTCTGCCGTGTCGAAGGCGGGGACGTCGCGGGCCTCGTCCCAGAGCAGGTTGAGCTTCGGAATCAGAGCCAGATGTTCGGCCGTGACGTCGAAGGTGACGTGCTCGGGCGTCTCGCCCGTCGCCTCGTCGCGGAACACGTCGCCGACATCCTCCGAAGACAACTTGGCCAGGGTGTTGTGATAGGCGTAGCGCCCCGGCTTCAGCACGGCATTGTGGAGGAACACCGCGAGCGCCTTGCCCAATGCCCGGTGCTCCTCATCTGCTCCGTCATCGTCCCCGGTGACGTTGAAGATGTCCCCGTCGCGGTCGGTGCTGCCATAGGGTGCGTCGGGATGCACGATGGGGGCTCCTTGCCCGGCCGGGTTCCAGGCCACCACCATCCGGCGGATCAGGGCGATCCGCTCGAGGGTGAGGTCGAAGGTTGTGCTGTCGGCCATGTCGCGTCCGCTACCGATGTGGTGTTCGTCTTGCCTCGTATCCGCCCCATCACGGGCCGGCCCCGGCCGCCTGCCGGGCAATGGAGGGCTCTATGGCACGAGTCGCGGTGAGCCTCCACGTGTTGGGACTCAGCGAAGGCAGCCCATCAATCCGCCGACGCCGTTCATTCTTGCCTGGATGCGGGCGGCGACTGCGCGCACGCCCCGCGACGGCAGGGCCGGGTTGCGCTGGATCGGATTCGGCAGAACGGCGGCGAGGAGGCTCGCCTCGCTGCGACTGAGGTTCCGCGCGCCTTTTCCGAACCAGCGCTGCGAAGCGGCTTCGGCGCCGTAGACGCCCTCCCCCCATTCGGCGATGTTGAGATAGACCTCCATCATCCGCCGCTTGCCCCACAGGGCGTCGGCCATGACCGCGAGGGGAATTTCGAGGCCTTTCCGGATGAAGGAACGGCCCGGCCAGAGAAACACGTTCTTCACGGCCTGCATGGAGATGGTCGAAGCCCCGCGGCTCGGCCCCTCGTCATCATCCACCACGTCGCGCAGGGCGCCCCAGTCGACGCCGTTGTGAAGGCAGAAGCGCTGGTCCTCGGACGCGATGACGGCCTGGACGAGAAACGGCGAGATCGCATCGAGGGGGACGGCCTCCCGGCTGACGGGCTTACCGCTCACCCATCGCGCCAGCATCAGGGTTGAGGGCGGCGTCAGCGCACTATAGACGAGCCCCAGAACAAGAATCAGGGCCAGCAACATGACGGGGAGCAGCATGACGAGGCCGACGAACCGCCTCACCCAATGCTTCCTTCGTCCTTGGCGGATGGAATCGAGATCGCGCGCATGGCGTGATCGCGAATCGCTGTCTTCCGCCGCGCCGTCGCGCCGTTCCTGAATCCGTACCTCCCGCACAACGACGCGCCCATTCTTGACCAAGGCCCTTCTTACGATGACCTCACCAAAAGCATCCCACGCTTCGGTCAAGGCGGACGCTTCCCAGGCGTTTTCCCACAAGCTTTCGAGCGTGGCCGACGCCGTCGAGGCGTTTCTGGCCGAACGACTCGGTCCCGAGACGCAGGCGGGCGAGATCACGCGGCCCGTTCGCCTGATGGAGGCCATGCGCCACGCCGTTCTCGGCGGCGGCAAGCGTCTGCGCCCGTTCCTGGCGGTGGAGACCGCCCGGATGCTGGGCGGCTCCGAGGCCGGGGCGCTGGCCGCCGGTTCGGCCATCGAGCTCGTCCATTGCTACTCCCTCGTCCACGACGACATGCCGGCCATGGACGACGACGACATGCGGCGCGGCAAGCCCACCGTCCATAAGGCCTATGACGAAGCCACCGCCATCCTCGTCGGCGATGCCCTCCAGACCCTCGCCTTCGAAATCCTGGCCGATTCCGCATGGCAGCCGGACCCGTCGATCCGCGCGGACCTCGTACTGGGCCTCGCCAAGGCCTCGGGCCTCGGCGGCATGGTCGGTGGGCAGATCCTCGATCTGGGCGCGGAAGGACGCTTCGGCGCCGTCTCCCTGGACGTCGAGGACACGCTCCAACTCCAGGCGATGAAGACCGGCGCCATTCTCGCCTTTTCGGTGGATGCGGGAGCCCTCGTGGGCGGAGCGACACCCTACCAGCGCGCCGCTCTGTGGCGCTACGGGCTCGCCCTCGGCCAGGCCTTCCAGATCGCCGACGACATCCTCGACCGCGAGGCCTCGCCGGAAGCCATGGGCAAGGCCACCGGCAAGGACAAGGATGCCGGCAAGGCGACCCTCGTCGACCGGCTCGGCATCGACGGAGCCCGCGCCGAATGCGACCGCCTCGTCGGCATCTGCGAGGAGGCTGTCTCCGGCTGGGGCGACAAGGCCCAGACTCTGCGGGAAGCGGCGCGGTTCACGGTGGCGCGTAAGGTCTAAAAATAATTTCGCCACGCCCGCGGGCCTCGAAACTCCGGGTCGCGGGATCTCCTTGGTGTGAGGGGTTGGGCCGGCTCCAAGACATCCCTCGTCATTCGGGGTCTGCGTAGCCGCGCTCGGAATGACGGCGTGATACCCTGGGCGTCGTGCGGGACCGGCAGCGGCGCGAATGTAAGCCGTGCCCTGACCCGCCGCGATGTTGCATCGCGGCGGGTCCATGCTATCAGGCGTCCATGCATCTCAAGCGGTTCATCGATTTTCTTGGCCTGACTCCGCCGTAGGCGGAGGCTGAGCAGATCGTGTTCCGTCCATGCCCGGTGAGCGCTGAAGCGCCCGGGCCTCCAGATGCCTGTCCTTGCCGACGCTTCGCGCACGGGGACCCTCGAAAGCTTTATCCATGAACCGTCAGCACCTCCGGAGCGAGTGGGCTCCCGACGTCACGCGTGAACTCCTGGCCGGAACGGTGGTCGCCCTCGCGCTGATCCCCGAGGCCATCGCCTTCTCGATCATCGCGGGCGTGGACCCCAAGGTCGGTCTCTACGCATCGTTCTGCATCGCGGTGATCTCGGCTTTCGCCGGCGGACGCCCGGCCATGATCTCGGCGGCCACCGGCGCCATGTCCCTGGTCATGGTGACCCTCGTGAAGGAACACGGGCTCGGCTACCTGTTCGCCGCGACCATCCTCACCGGCCTCCTGCAGCTCGCGGCGAGCCTGATGCGCCTCGGCAATCTGATGCGATTCGTCTCGCGCTCGGTGGTCACCGGCTTCGTCAACGCCCTGGCGATCCTGATCTTCCTCGCGCAGATGCCGGAGCTCATCGGGCGAGGGCCGGTCGTCTACGCGATGACCGCCATCGGCCTCGCGATGATCTACGGCCTGCCCTACCTGACGAAGGCGGTCCCCTCCCCGCTGATCACGATCCTCGTCCTCACCGGAATCTCGGTCTGGTTCGGGTTCGACATCCGGACCGTGGGCGATATGGGCGCCCTGCCGAGCGAATTGCCCGTCTTCGCCCTGCCCCAGGTCCCGTTCACCCTGGAAACCCTGCGGATCATCCTGCCCTATGCGCTCACCCTGGCAATGGTCGGCCTGCTGGAGAGCATGATGACGGCGGCCATCCTCGACGAGATGACCGACACGACCTCCGACAAGAATCGCGAATGCGCCGGCCAGGGCCTCGCCAACGTCACCACCGGCCTGTTCGGCGGCATGGCCGGCTGCGCCATGATCGGGCAATCGGTCATCAACGTCTCGTCCGGTGGGCGGGGCCGCCTCTCGACGCTGTGGGCCGGCGCGTTCCTGTTGTTCCTCATCGTCGTGCTCGGTCCCTACGTGGCACGAATTCCCATGGCGGCCCTGGTGGCAGTGATGATCATGGTGTCGATCAATACCTTCCAGTGGAACTCCGTCCGCACGCTGCTGACCCATCCGAAGAGTTCGAGCGCTGTCATGCTGGGCACGGTGGCCGTCGTCGTCACCACCCACGACCTCGCCAAGGGCGTCCTGTTCGGCGTCATCCTCTCGGGCCTGTTCTTCGCCCACAAGGTGACCCGGTTCTTCCGCGTGTCTTCGGTGCGGGACGAGGGGAGCCGGGTGCGGACCTACCGGGTGAGCGGGCAGATCTTTTTCGCCACGGCCGAGGCCTTTCACTCCGCCTTCGATTTCCGCGAGGACGACCTGGATTCCGTCATCATCGATCTCGCTGCATCGCATTTCTGGGACATCACCAGCATCAACGCATTGGACCGAGTGGTGCTGAAATTTCGCCATCACGGCGTTCCGGTCGAGATCTCCGGAATGAACGAAGCGACGGCAATGCTCGTGGACCAGGTCGGCACGCATCAGAAGCCGGGTGCCGCGCTCGCCGGCTCGGGACATTGAGCGTCACGATCCGGTCGAACCGGAGAACCACCGACTGATTTGCAGGACCGCACTGAGCCGTCCCCGGTGCCGCAGCCCCGGGAACGCGGCCGGGAGCCTCAGCTCCGACATGCCGTGAACGCCTCGGTCCGGTATGGGGCAGGTCCGTTCGACTCCCCGATGTTCCGTCCATGTCCCACCTGTGGTGGACAATCGCTGTAACGCCGCGCCGCTTCACGCTCTATATTAAAAAAACAGAAATTTAATTATCGGATGATAAGTACGAAGTCGGGCACATCGGAAGAGCATCGGCCATGTTGGCGAACTTCAAAATAATTAATAAGCTTATGCTTGTGATTTCATTGATGGCGACAATCATCGGAGGTTGCATCTGGTACGCAACATCACAGATGACGGCCATCGACGATTCTTATACTGTCTATCTCGACAAAAATGCAAAGGGAGCGACTGCGGGCGCCCGGCTCAATCGTACCGTTTTTCAGATGAGCTATATTGCATTTCGCATCCTCGCGGAGCCCAACCTTGGCGACAGAAAGCGTGTCAGCGCCACCTTTGAGGGGCTTCCCTCCAATGCGGCACAGTTGATCGAAAACATTCGGGAAACGGCACCAACGTTCAAAGCTCAGACCGACATAGTAGCGGCGCTCCTCGGTGAGTTCATCCGGAGCATCGAGGAAATGCGCGGACTCGCCGACAAGGACATGGGCGAGGCGGCGCTGGCTGTGGCCCATACGAAAGTCGATCCGGTGCAGCAGAAGCTGTTCACCGCGTGTCGGCAGTTGGTGGAGGACATCGACGCGATGATCCAGAAGGGCTCCAACGATCTGACCGTTCAGACCACGACGACCCGCCGTTTCACCATGATCCTGTCCAGCGCGGGCGTGGCCACGGGCGTGCTCGCCGCGCTCTTCGTCGTCATCTTCGGCATCACACGACCGCTCCGCAGACTGACCGATGTGCTGCAGCGCATGGCCCGGGGAGAGGTCGACGCCGAAATCGCCGAAACCCGCCGCCGCGACGAGATCGGCATGATCGGCAAGGCCGTGGAAGGCATCAAGGCCATGGTCGCGCAGAAGGCGGCCGAGCAGGCCGAGATCCGACGCGTCGCGGACGAGGCCGCGGCGACCGAGCGCCGCCGGACGATGGTCGAACTCGCCGATACCTTCGAAGGCGCGGTGGGCGGCATCATCGGCATGCTGTCATCGTCGTCCACGGAGCTTCAGACCACCGCCCAGACCATGACCGCCACCGCCGCGGAGACCGCGAGCCAGTCCACCACCGTGGCAGCCGCCGCGGAGGAAGCAGCGACGAATGTCGGAACGGTGGCGGCCGCCGCCGAAGAACTGGGCGTTTCCGTCCAGGAGATCGGCCGTCAAGTCACCGGTTCGGCCACGCTGGCCCAGAGAGCGGTTGCCGAAGCGGACCAGACCGCCGCCTTCGTTCATACCCTGTCACAAGCGGCGACCCATGTCGGCCAGGTCGTCGGTTTGATCGCCAACATCGCCGGGCAGACCAACTTGCTGGCCCTCAACGCGACCATCGAGGCGGCCCGTGCGGGCGAGGCGGGACGCGGCTTCGCGGTGGTCGCCACCGAGGTCAAGGAACTGGCGAGCCAGACAGCGCGAGCCACCGAGGAGATTTCCAGTCAGATCGCGCAGATTCAAGAGGCGACAGGTCAAGCGGTAGCGGCGATCGCCGGCATCACGAACCGTATCCGCGAGATCGATGTCGTGGCCACCGCCATTGCCGCCGCTGTGGAGGAACAGGGAGCGGCGACGCAGGAGATCGTGCGCAACGTCTCCCAGGCGGCGACGGGCACCGGCGAGGTGACCCGCAACATCGCCGGTGTGGCCGGCGCGGCGGAGGATACGGGTGCGGCGGCGACCCAGGTGCTGTCCTCGGCCTCCGAACTATCTCGCCAATCCGAGCATCTCAACGCCGAAGTGGCACGCTTCCTCACCACCGTGAGAGCAGCCTGATCCACCCGAACGGGTGAGAGGCCGCATCGATGTCTTTCGGCCGCCCACCCGGTCGGGGAGGCAAGCAGGTGCCGGGGCGGTGATCGTCGTCCCGGCTGGCCCACCGGCTTCGGTTGGATCTCGCGATCCCGTCGCCCGTCGTCTGGCGCGAACAGCCGATTCTGGCCGCGACCGAGCAAATCGCAGTGTCGTGCGAGCCGTGCCCATTCTGATGATCCCGGCAGCCCACAGCTCCATCCCCTCGAGAGATGGAGCCCCAAAAGACCTGAAGCGATTGCCTCGTCGGGCGTGAGACCGAGCAAGGTGCTCAGGCCGCGGACGACCTCGCGGGCATTGCCGGTCCCTACCGCGAACACTTGCCAAGCGCCCGAGCCCCTCGCTACAGCCGCCCGACGCATCACCCCTGGCCGCGAGTGCTCCCATGACCGCCTACAAGCTCCTCCTCCTCCCTGGCGACGGCATCGGCCCGGAAGTCATGGCCCAGGTGACGACTGTGATCGGGGCGCTGGCGGAGACCGGCCTCGCAAGTTTCGAGACCGAGACCGACCTCGTCGGCGGGTCGTCCATCGACGCCCACGGCGTTCCGCTCACAGATGCGGCCCTGGCACGGGCGGACGCGGCCGATGCGATCCTGCTCGGGGCAGTGGGCGGCCCGAAATGGTCCGGTGTCGCCTACGACATCCGCCCCGAGGCGGGGCTCCTGCGTCTGCGCAAGGATCTCGGCCTGTTCGCCAACCTGCGCCCGGCGATCTGCTACCCCGCACTCGCCGACGCCTCGGCCCTCAAGCGCGAGCTGGTGGAGGGCCTCGACATCATGATCGTGCGCGAGCTCACGGGCGGCGTCTATTTCGGCGAGCCGAAGGAGATCACCACCCTGCCCGACGGCACCAAGCGCGCCGTGGATACCCAGGTCTACACCACGGGCGAGATCGAGCGGATCGCCCATGTGGCCTTCGATCTGGCGCGCAAGCGCTCGGGACGCGTGGCCTCGGCCGAGAAGCACAACGTGATGAAGTCCGGCGTCCTGTGGAAGGAGGTCGTCACCAAGGTCCATGCCGAGCATTACAGCGATGTCGAGCTGGAGCACGTCCTCGCCGACAATTGCGCCATGCAGCTGGTGCGCCGACCCAAGCAATTCGACGTCCTCGTCACCGACAACCTGTTCGGCGACGTGCTGTCGGACGTGGCGGCGATGCTCACGGGCTCCCTCGGCATGCTACCCTCGGCCTCCCTCGGCGCGGTGGATGAGAAAGGCAGCCGCAAGGCGCTCTACGAGCCCGTTCACGGCTCGGCCCCGGACATCGCCGGCCAGGATCTCGCCAACCCATTGGCCATGATCGGCTCGCTCGCCATGGCGCTCCGCTACTCGTTCGGCCTCGGGGAGGCGGCGGACCTTCTCGACGGCGCAATCACCGATGCCCTCGCGGCGGGTGCCCGCACCAAAGACATCGCCGGAGAGGGTGCCACGCCGCTGGGGACCGCTGGGATGGGAGAGGCAGTCGTGGCGGCTCTCAAGTCGCGGGTGCGCTGAAGCGCGAACCGCGGTCTCGTCTGGACTTGAAAAAGGCGCCGACCCAACCGGGTCGGCGCCTCTTTCGGTCCATCGTCCGAAAGCTGCCCTTAGTAGGGGCTGCCGTTGCGCGAGACGTAGGATGTCGGGTCGATCGCATCGACGCCGGAGAAGTCGATGTTGTGGATCGCGCTCGACCGGGCGCCGACGAACGGGCCGTTGGTGATCGGATCGGGCAGGATCGCACCGCCGAAGCGATCGTTGCGGCCGTAGGGCGGCGAGTTCAGGTAGCTCGCCGTGATGAAGTGCGGGTTGGTCGCCGGGTTGCTGATCGAACCGTTATTCGCCTCGACGACGTTTCCGGCATCGAGCCAGCTGCGCGGACGGATGCGGATCGGCAGCGGCTGGCTGACGCGGATACCGGGGGCGTAGCGACCCTGCGCCTCGGCGGCGGTGTTCGCGGCGACGGCGGTGAGGGTGAGCGCGCCCATCAGGGCAATCGTGGCAGTGCGCATGACGGACCTTCGTTGAACCTGTGTGAGGGTAGACCTGATTTCCTTAAGAAACTCGGCCATTCATGGTGAGTAGACGTGCCAGCGGCGCCGTTGTTCCCGGCTTAAGGCCGCGCTTGTTCGGTACGCCGCAGTTTCGCCTCATTATGTCGAATTCGGCGCTTCGAGATCGAACCGGTTTCCCCGGCGGCCTCTCGATTGGGTGCGGCAGCGACCGGCGGTGCGCACCCGTCCACCCGCCTCGCCTCGAACACGCGATACGCCGCTTCGAGGTCCGGGAAAGCTTGGCCATTCAGAACGATCTTGTCCAGGGCGCAGACGATTGCGCGCGGCTCGGGAGGCTGGCTCAAGGGCGCACAGAGCCAACCGTCGATGCGCGGAGCGACCGGCACGGGCCCGTTTTGCCCCGCATTGGAGAAGCCGGTGCAGACCCGCGTCACCGGACCGCTCAACGTGGCTTCCAGGGTCTCGAACGGACCGAACTTAGTCGCGATCGAACCGCGCTCGCCGGTTCGCACCACGGCGAGGCCCTGCCCCTCGGCGGCACGCCGGGCGATGGTGACGAACAGGCTGACGGGAGGATTAGGGCCCTCGCCGATGGTCAGTCTGAGATAGGGCGCCTCGCTGGCGTCGAAGCGGCCCTGTGAGAGGCTGTCCTCGCGGAGCCCCGTCGCCGGGTTGATGCGCGCGGGCTCGATCTTCGCCGGGTCGAGGGCATCGGGGTCATCGAGCCGGTATCGCGGCGCCGACGCGGCCATGGGAAGGGCCTGACGCACGTTCGAGGCGGTGGACGCACCATATGCCGGTGGGTTCGCGTCCACCGCCCCGGCCAGGCCCGCTTTCGGATCGCGGGGCGTCGGCTCACCGCCGACGAATCGTCCGACGGCGGCAAAGCAGATCAGGACCGTAAGACAGGGCACGGCGAACCGCACCAGCGGGCGGCGGGCGCGCCTGGCCGGCAATTCCTGGATCTCGTCCTGAACAGCGATGCGATGCATGTAACCCTGAAACCGGCGGCATTTCTCGCGGCTCGCGCCGCTCGGGAGGCGACCATGCCGTCGAGGGTGCGCAGATCGGGTTTCCCGCCGGGTGTCCGGTTCGAGGTTTCGGAATTCGCGGTGAATCAATCCTTGCCGAAGGCTCGGCGCGCCTGCCGTCGTGATCCGTTTGTGACGGCGCGAAAGTCTCGCGTGCAGCGCAACCCTTGACAGCCACGAAGACGAAGCGTCTTGCTCCGCCGCTTACGGGATATCCGGTTTCCTTGACGGGCCGGACGAGACGGGGCGTGCCGGCATGTCTGCGGTACGGCGCGTTTTCGCAGCCGGTCGGTCCGGTCGAGACCGGGAACCTCTGCGAGCCCCACTGGCAACGGTACACGGATACGTGCCCGGAAATCCTGTCGGCGGAGCCGAGGCGAAGAGCCAGGCCACGGCGGCGAGCCAGGGCATCACGAAGCGGAGTTGGAGAGATGGGTTACAAGGTCGCCGTCGTCGGTGCCACGGGCAATGTCGGACGCGAGATGCTGGACATTCTGTCGGAGCGGGCATTCCCCGCCGACGAGGTCGTGGCTATCGCCTCGCGCCGCAGCGCCGGGCAGGAAGTCTCCTTCGGTGACAAGATCCTGAAGGTGAAGGCGCTCGACACCTACGATTTCTCCGACACCGACATCTGCCTGATGTCCGCCGGCGGCGAGACGTCGAAGGAATGGTCGCCGCGTATCGGCCAGACCGGTTGCGTCGTCATCGATAACTCGTCGGCCTTCCGCTACCATCCCGACGTGCCGCTGATCGTGCCGGAAGTGAATCCGGAGGCGATCACCGGCTTCTCGAAGATGAACATCATCGCCAACCCGAACTGCTCCACGGCGCAGCTCGTCGTCGCGCTGAAGCCCCTGCACGACGTGGCCAAGATCACCCGCGTGGTGGTGGCGACCTATCAGTCGGTCTCCGGCGCCGGCAAGGAAGCCATGGACGAGCTGTTCCAGCAGACCCGTTCGGTCTTCACCGCCGGTCAGATGACCATGGAGAAGTTCCCCAAGCGCATCGCCTTCAACGTCATCCCGCAGATCGACGTGTTCCTCGACGACGGCTCCACCAAGGAAGAGTGGAAGATGGTCGCCGAGACCAAGAAGATGCTGGATCCCAAGATCAAGCTGACGGCGACCTGCGTGCGCGTGCCGGTGTTCATCGGCCATGCCGAAGCGGTGAACGTCGAGTTCGAGCACCCGATCTCGCCCGAGGAGGCCACCGCCCTCCTCCGTTCGGCACCGGGCATCCTGGTCGTCGATAAGCGCGAGCCCGGCGGCTACATGACCCCGCACGAGGCGGCCGGCGAGGATGCGACCTATGTCTCGCGCATCCGTGCGGATTCCACGGTCGATAACGGCCTCTCGTTCTGGTGCGTCGCCGACAACCTGCGTAAGGGCGCGGCCCTGAACACGGTGCAGATCGCCGAGATGCTGATCAACCGGAAGCTGCTTAAGGAGCGGGCTG
>NZ_VRVC01000054.1:0-30692 GCF_008040005.1 Methylobacterium sp. WL19 | reverse complement strand
GAGGGCCGCGACGAAGCGCCAGAGGGCGAGGGCGGGGAGGAGGATGAGGAGGGCGATGACCACGTAGATCGGACGAAGCGCGAGGCTCTCCTCCCTCTTGTGGGGAGGAGTTGGAGGTGGGGGTGGTTGCGTAGAGGCCGCGCCGTATCCGGCACCACCCCCACCCCTGACCCCTCCCCACAAGGGGGAGGGGAAGCGCCTCCGCGCACGATCCATGGCCCTACTTCGCGCTCACCTCGACCGAACCGAAGGCGGTGCGGCCGAAGCGTTCGGGGCGGTACATGTCCTCGATGGTGGCCCCGGGATGGACGTAGGTGCCGGGCGAGACCGCCCGCACGGTATAGGCCACCGTGAAGAAGGCGGATTGACCGGGGGTGCGCTCGTAGGCCGCCACGAAACGGTCGTCGCGGAACTCGGTGCTCACCGGCTGCACGTCCGACTTGGCGAAGGCGAGCCCCGCCAGGGCATCGGAATCGAGGAGCTTCGGATTGTCGATCTCGAGGCCGGCGGGCAGGCGGTCCACCAGCAGGAGGCGCCCGGCGCTGGCCTTCGCCTCGGTCACCTTGAGCACCACCACGAGGCGGTCGTTCTGGCGAACCCCCTGAGCGAGATCCACCACCGTGCCGTCGAGGCGGTGATAGGTCCGCTCGATGGAGTAACCCCGTGATTCCGCCGGCTCCGGGGCGATGGGATTGCCAGACACGCTCACCACGGTCTGGGCGGCGCCCGTCCCGTCATTGGTGATGGTGACGGGCCTCGCGTCGAGGGCGGGGGCGCGGTAGAGCCGCGAGACCGGGCCCGATTGCCGGGTGCCGTCGACGCTGAAGCTCAACGCTTCCGCCTCCTTGGCGAGCCCCTCGGCGGCGAGCACCATCCAGGCATTCTCCTGGGTGCTGGTGAGGCGTCCGCTGGCCCGCTCCTGGGTGATGACCTGACCCAACGGCCGGATCGTGTCGCGGGCGAGGCCCGTCTCGGCGGCGAGGGCGAGAAGGCCGGCCCCGTCGCGCAGGCGCGAGCCGTAATCGGCGCGGTAGGTCGAGGTGTCGCGCGCGGATCCGAGCGCGGTCACCGCCGACTCGAACGCCTTGGCCGCGCGGCCCCGGTCGCCGAGAAGGGCGAGAGCCGCCGCGATCTGGCCGCGTCCGAGGGGGGTCGCGAACTCACCGAGCTTGGTGTCGGCGAGGTAGCGCAGGTCGCCCATCACCGGCCGCCCGTTCCGGGCCAGTACATAGGCGGCGTAGGCGATGTCCATGCCGCCGTCGCGCACCTCCGTGGTGTTGGCGACCGTGTTGCGCAGGCGGTCCAGGGCATTGGAGAAGGCGGTCTGCGGCACGGCGAATCCGCGTTCGCGGGCGCGGGTCAGGAAGTCGGTGACGTAGGCGTTGAGCCAGACGTCGCTCGACCCGCCGACGCTCCACAGGCCGAAATCGCCCGAGGCGTCCTGGCGCGAGAGCACGCGGTCGATGGCCTCGCGCACCCGTTCGTCCACCTTGTCGTCGATGCCGAGCCTGTCGAGGGAGGCGAGCTTGTTGACGTAGAGGAGCGGCATCGCCCGGCTCACGGTCTGTTCCGAGCAGCCATAGGGATAGCGGTCCAGCGCCTGGAGCAGGGCGGGCACGTCGAGGGCGGCGAGCGAGGAGGCCGTCACCGAGACCGACCCGGTGCCGGGGAGGATGTCGGCCAGGAGGTCGCCCGTCACCTGCAGGCTGGCGCCGGGTTCGAGGGAACTCACCGAGCGACGGACCAGGGCGCCGGTGCCGGGGCCGATGTTGAGCGAGAAGCTCTGGCCCACGGTGCCGGCGATGCCGGGGCCGGACAGGTTCACGTCGAGCCGCGACAGGCCGGGGCCGGCGGCGGTGATCGGGATGACGAGCGAGGTCTTCGCCCCGCGTTCCAGTTTCATGGTGCTGTGAACCGCGCCAGCCGAGACCAGGACCGGGCCGGTGAGGTCGAGATCCACGGTGTAGTCGCCGGCCTGCCCCTCGACATTATCGATGGCGATGAAGAAGCGCGAGCGGTCGCCGACATTGAGGAAGCGCGGCAGGGTGCCGGTGAGCACGACGGGATCGCGGATGATCACATCGGCCTGGGCCGAGCCGACCTTCGCCTTGCTCCAGGCGGTCACCATCACCCGGCCGGTGCCGTTGAAGGCGGGCAGGGGGAAATCGACGCTGGCGCGCCCATCGGGGCCGACGCGGACCACGCCGGAATAGAGCGCCAGCGGCGCCTGGGTCGGGGGCGAATCGGAGAGTTCCGCCGCACCGCCGTCGCCGCCCGAGCGGATCGCGCCGAGCGTGCCCTGCATGCCGTCGATCAGGTATCCGTAGAGGTCGCGGATCTCCGGTCCCAAGGCCTTCTGGCCGAAGAAATAGCCGAAGGGATTGGGCGATTCGTAGCGGGTGAGGTTGAGGATGCCGACATCGACCAGGGCCACGCTCACCTGCGCCTCCTCGCCGGAGGACAGGCCGGCGAGCTGGATCGGCAGGGTCAGGGTCTCGCGGGGCCGCGTGGTCGCGGGCGCCCCGACGGTCACGGCGAGGCTGCGCTTGTCGGTATCCACCGAGAACCAGGCAAGGCCGAGCGCCCGGCCCGGCAGGCGCTTGGCCGCCTGGTCGAGGGGCCGGTAGGCGGTGGCCACGAGATAGGCGCCCGACCCCCATTCCGCCTTCACGGGAATGTCCACGTTGGTGCCGGCCTCCGACACCGTGACGTCGAGGATGTCGTGGACCTTGTCGCTCACCACCGCGAGGGTGGCCGTGCCCCTGAAGCGCGGCTGGAGGCGCGCCCGCAGGGTCTCACCGGCGGCATAGCTCGGCTTGTTGAGCTTGAGATCGAGGAGGTCGGGCACGTCCGCGGTCTCGGAGCCGCCCCAGCCCACGGTGAAGGTGACGCTGACGGTGGCCTCGGGCCGGCCGGCGACCAGGGCTTCGAGGCGGTAGGTGCCGAAGCCGACGGTGGAACTGACCCGGCCCGGCGCGTCGGCGGCGAGATCGAGCCGTCCGTCGGCGATGCGCCGCGTCGAGGTCACCGGCTCGAACGACCAGCGCCCGCCTTCGCGGTACCATTGGTAGTTCCGGTCGACCTTGGACAGGGTCCAGACGACGCCGTTCTGCGGGATTTTCCGACCGTCGGGGCTCGCCATGACCACGTCGAACGTGGCGACACTGGCCTCCGTGAGGTCGCCCGAAAAATTCTTGCGGATGGCGAGGACGGGGCCGGAGGGCAGGATCGGCAGGGTGACGCTTCGGCTCAGCGCCCGCCCGCCCGGCTCGCCGACCTGCAGCGTGATCTTCGCCTCGGTGGGGCGCGGGGCGCTGAGCGCCTGGACCGGCACCGTCACGGTCGCCGATCCCTTGGCGTCCGTGGTGGCCTTGGCCTCGATCTCGGCCGAGGTCGCCTCCACCTTCTCGTCGTCGAGGCCGATGGAGAAGCCGTCGAGCCCCTTGATCCCGCTCGTCGCGGCGGCCTGGACCAGGACCGTGCCCGACACGTCGAGGCCCGAGCCCGGCGCGCCGTAGAGATAGCGCGCGGCGACGTCGATGGTCGCGGGCTCGCCCTTCGTCAGGGTCGGGCTCTTGGGGGTGAGAGTGACCTCCAGGCGCTCGGGCACATAATCCTCGACGAGGAACGTGGCCTCGCCCACGGGCGGTGCCTTCGCATCGGTATAGGCGGCGATCCGCCAGGTGCCGTGCATCGCGCCCGGCATCAGGGCGAGGGGCAGGGCACGGCCGCCGAGGCCGGCATCGGCGACCTGGACGCGGCGATACTCGACCCCGTCCGGACGCTTCACCACCAGGGTGAGGGGAAGGTTCGGCACGGCGATGCCGGCGGCGTCGCGCAACAGGGCCGTGACCTGAACGGTCTCGCCGGAGCGGTAGACCCCGCGCTCGGGGAAGACATAGGCCTCCACCGCGCCCGGCTGCGGCCGGCCCTTCACGCCCCGGTCGGTGAGGTCGAAAGCGCTCTGGGAGAAGTCGAGGAAGCCGTAATCGTCGCCGAGCTGGGCCACGACGAGGCCGGGGGCGATTCCACCTTCGCCCCGTGCGAGGCCCGGATCGAAGGCGGCGTGGCCCTGGCCGTCGGTCTTCTTCGTCGCCAGCACCTCGTTGTTGCGGGCCACGAGGCGGATCTCGGCGCCGGGCACCGTCTTCGCGCTGGCGAGCGAGCGGGCGAAGACGTGGATGCCGTCGCGGCCCTTGAAAGCGGTGAGGCCGAGATCCGAGACGACGAACCATTGCGTCGCCTGGGCCTCGTAGCCGCCGTCCTCATCGACATTCGTGGCGACGCCGCTGGCCTGGGCCAGCATGATGTAGATGCCGGGCTCCAGCTTGCCGACCGCCTGCAGCACCGGGAAGGCCGTGACCGCCTCGTGGTTCAGCTCGGCCTTGGCCGTGTCGAGGGTGCCCTTCCAAACGCGGGTGCCCTTCTGGTCGGCGATGGTCTTCGCGGTCATGCCGCTGAGCTGACCGAGGAACTCCTCAGAGCGCAGGGACGGCAGCAGGCCACGGTCGCCGACGCGCAGCACCTCCACGTCGATCTTCGGCGCGTTGACCGAGACCAGCGGCACGCCGGCCTGTCCGGTGCGCGGCAGGACGTAGTTGCGCCCGGTGAAACGCACCTGGGGCGAGCGGTCCCGCACATAGACTTCGTAATCGGCCGATTTCAGCAGGGCCTCGCCCACGGAGGACGGGATGCCCGAGCGCAGCACGAAGGCGTAGCGCTCGCCGTGCTTCAGCCCGTCCACGCAGATCTGCTGGCCGCTGCCGGTGACGGCGGCATTGGCGGCGCCCGAGACGGCGACGTAGGGCGTGAAATCGGTCTTCGGGGCCAGGCTCTCGGAGAACTGGAAGCAGACGCGCGGGGCGGCGGCGTCGGAATCGACCTTGTAGTCGAGGATGCGGAAGCCGTGCTCGGCGCGCAGACCCTCATAGGTCTCGCGCACCGTGGCGTCGTCGGCGAGCGCGAGGCTGGCGCGGTAGGCCTCGAGCGAGGGCCGCCATTCGGATTGATCGGCATAGACCTCGCCCAGCACCGCCAGGGCCTCGGCCTCGGCGGCGGCGCCGCGCGCCTTCAAGTAAGCCTGATAGGCGGCGGCCCGAGCCTGGCCGCGCAGGCGCTGGCGGAAGGAGTAGTCCCCGGTTTCGTTATCATTGCCCACCGTGCTCGCGGCGCGGGCATAGGCAAGCCAGTTCAGCGGGTCGCCCGCATCGGCGGCAATGGCCCCGGCGAGGGGCTTGAGGGCATCGGCCGGCTTCTCCGCCTGCACCAGGGCCTCGCCCTCGGCGCGCAGCTTGGCTGCCGGTCTGGTCAGGCCCGACGTGGCAGAATCCGCCCTCACCGTCGCTTCGAGACGGACCGCGTCACTGGCCAGCGCGTCACGCACGAAAGCCTTGGGGGATGGCGCTGGTTTCGGGGTAGCGATCCGCGCCACCGGACGATCGGGCGCCTGGGCGAAAGCCGGTGCGGCGCCCATGCCGCCGAGGGCCAAGGAGCCGGCAAGAACGCCTCGGGCAAGAAAACTTTTGGCAAGAAAACTTTTGGCAAGACGGGCGGTCGCGCGCCCGAGCCCGGTTGATCCCGACATTGCCCACCTCGTCCTTGGCGGCATCCGATCCTCCCTCGGTGCCGCGCCGGACCCTAGCACCTCGGGCGGCCGCCGCAACGACGCGTTCGCCCTGACGATCCGCTGGAAATCCGGCGATCCCTCTGCCACACCTTCGCGAACGGCATCGCCAAAAGGCCATCGGGGAGCGTGAACCATGATGCAGCGTGCGCGATTCGCAGGGGCTGCGGCGGCTCTGGCCCTCCTCGTCCTGCCGGTTCAGGCGCAAGAGCCCACCCAGGGGCTTGGCCGCCCCGCTCAAGCGCCTGCCCGTGCGGCACCGGCGGCCGACCCCGCCTTCGAGGCGGCGAAGGCGGCCTTCGAGCCCCTGCCGGAGGCGGAGAGGAAGGGCCTGCAGGACGCCCTGGTCTGGACCGGCGACTACAACAGCGTCATCACCGGCACGTTCGGGCGCCGCACCTACGACGCCCTGCTCTCCTACCAGAAGCGTGCCGGAAACTCCGCACCCGGCTTCCCCGACGCGAGGATGCGGGCGGCGATCCTCGCGGCCGGCGACACGGCCCGGAAGGCGGCGCGGTTCACCGTGAAGCCCGATCCTGCGAGCGGCATCGTCATCGGCGTGCCCGAGCGGCCGCTCGCCAAGCGCAGCCCTCAGGCCGGCGGAACCCGCTGGCAGAGCGGGGATGGCCGCGTCACCCTCGACACGAAGTCCTTCGCCCCGGAAGAGACTACTCTCGATGCCCTGTTCGCCCGCATCACCGCGCCGGGCGCCGACCGCAAGGTCACCTACAAGATCAAGCGGCCGGATTTCCTCGTGGTCACCGGCGAGACGGCGACGGGCAAATCCTACATCCGCTATGCCGCCGCCCCGGGGGGAGTTCGCGGCTTCACCATCGGCTACGACAAGGCCCTCGGGCCGGATGTGGACCGCCTGGTCATCGCCATCGCCAACAGCTTCGTGCCGTTCCCGGAGACGGCCGATGCCGCCCCTGCCGAGGTGGCGGCCAGACCCGGTGCGACGCCCGGCAGGCCCTTGCCGGGCCCGGCCGTGAGAGCCCTGCCGCCACTGATCCGAGCCGCGACGAATGTGGGAATCGGCCTCATCGTCGCCCCGGGACGCGTCCTGACGAGCTCCTCGGCCCTGGAGGCCTGCGCGGCGCCGCGGATCGCCGGTGTGGCCGCGCGGATCGTCAAGGTGGATGCAGGGCGTGGTCTGGCGCTTCTGGAAGCGGCCGGCGCGAAGGGCCGTGTCGCCGCCCTGGCTGTACGAGGAAGCGCATTGGCGCCGGGTGAGGCGCTCGTGGTTCTGGGGGGCGATGGGGGAGGGGGCATCGCCGTCTCGTCGGGCCAATCCGGCGGGGATAGGCTATCGGCGCCGCTCCAACCCGGATCGTCGGGAGCCGTCGTGCTGGACCGAAACGCCGCCCTGGCCGGCCTCGTGTCCCGCTATCCGTCGGCGCCCCGGCTCGTGGCCGGTGTGGCGCCGCCGATGAGCTACCCTCTGGTCGACGGCCGTGTGACACTGGCGTTCCTGACCGAGAACGGCATCTCTCCGGGGGCGGCCATGGACAGGTCGGGCGCGACGTTAGGCGCGGTCGCCTCCGGGGCGGCCGGTTCGGTGGTCGGCCTCACCTGTCCGTAGGGAATCCACTTGGTCCTTCCGGGACCGCGACGTCCCAGATGCATGAACGGCGGGGCGCCGGAACACCCCGCCGGTTCGGACGTGCGATCAGAGGCGTCCCGTGACCAGAAGCACGATCAGGATGATGATGAGGATACCGCCCAGACCGAAGCTCTGTCCGCGATAAGCACCGCCACCGAGGAAGTTGCCGCCGCCGAGGACGGCGAGGATCAGGATGATGAGCAGGATGGTGGTCAGGGTCATGGGGAAGAAACTCCGGTCACGCCCAACCAACATTGCTTGAGCTTGACCGGTGAAACGCCCGTCCGCGGATTCCGTTCAACGCTTGGGCGCTTCAATGATGCAGATTGATGACGGTGTTGCAGGAAAGTCGATGTCAGGCTCGCCAGTCCGGCAGGTCGCCCGCCGTTTCCGTGAGCCAGGCCGGCACGGGCAACCCGCGCTCCGTGAGGAAGGCCGGGTTGAACAGCTTCGACGCGTAGCGCGCCGCCCCGTCGCAAAGAATGGTCGCGATGGTGTGGCCGGGGCCGAGAACCCGCGCCAGCCGGATCGCGCCGGCGACGTTGATTCCCGATGAGCCACCCAGGCTGAGCCCCTCCTCGCGCATCAGCCCGAACACGATGTCCAGGGCCTCCGTGTCGGGGATGCGGAAGGAATGGTCCGGCCGGAACCCTTCGAGATTGGCGGTCACCCGGCCCTGGCCGATCCCTTCGGTGATCGAGGAGCCTTCGGCCTTCAGCGTGCCGGTGGTGTAATAGGCATGCAGCGCGGATCCCTCGGGGTCGGCGAGCGCGACGGTGATTCCGGGCTTGAGCGCCCGCAAGGCCTGGGCGGTGCCGGCGAGGGTGCCCCCCGTCCCGGCCGCGCAGACGAAACCGTCGATCCGCCCCTCCGTCGCGGCGAAGAGCTCGGGGCCGGTCGTGTCCACATGCGCCTGGCGGTTGGCGACGTTGTCGAACTGGTTGGCGAAGAAGGCGCCGGCCGGTTCGGTGGCAGCGAGGCGCTCGGCGAGCCGCCGCGCCACGTGGACGTAATTGTCCGGGTTGGAGAACGGCACGGCCGGCACCTCGACGAGGCGGGCGCCGGCAAGGCGCAGCGTCTCCTTCTTCTCGGCGGACTGCGTCTCCGGGATGACGATGACCGTGCGGTAGCCGCGGACCGACGCGACGAGGGCGAGCCCGATGCCGGTATTGCCCGCCGTCCCCTCGACGATGGTGCCGCCCGGCCGGATCGACCCGCGTCGCTCCGCATCCGTGACGATGGACAGGGCCGCCCGGTCCTTCACCGACAAGCCGGGATTGAGAAACTCGGCTTTGCCGAGAATGGTGCAGCCGGTGAGGTCCGAGGCACGGCGCAGGTGGATCAGCGGCGTTCCGCCGATGGCGGCGAGGACGTCACCGGAGAGGGTAGGGGTGCGCGTGGTCATGACGGGTCGGGCGTATCCTGCGATGTGAGGCGCGACGAGCATGACCGACACGGCGTCCCGCGACCACCCACGATCACGCGGATCGCAGAAAGGCACGCCGATCGGTCGAGAAGGGGTTGCCAAGCTGAAAAGGAGATTCTAGACACCCCCACCGACGGCGGAGCGCACAACTCTCCCCGGTCAGGTCGGCGCCCGTAGCTCAGCTGGATAGAGCACCAGACTACGAATCTGGGGGTCAGAGGTTCGAATCCTTTCGGGCGCGCCAACACTTAGCTAGTTTTCCAGGCTAGCTGAAACTCCCAGGGGTAACGCTACGGGTAACACCGAAGGCACCCTGAAAAATCTCAACCGGTTTCAATTTTCAGTCGGCTCATTTGTCCCTTTGCAGGGGGGGCTAACCGAATCGCTCGTAGTCGCGATCGCCACCCCTGGCCAAAGCTATTTGGCATGATGCCCGGCCAGGCTCGGCAACCGCGTGAGCAGCCGGGCCGGGAGATTAGCGGCGGCGACGGATGAGCGGGACAACCGCTCCCATAGGCGGGGCAAAAAGCTCGGACAGTTCCATCCGCTTCACAGCCCGCTGCATGTAGAACCGGCCGCGTTGAGCGTCACGGATCGCGGCTTGCCCTAGCCATAAGCGGTAAAGCACACGGATCATGCGCATTGCCGCGCCGCCTCTGCCATGGCCCATGCCGGCAAGGTGCCGGGCTCGTCGAGCGCTGCAAAGTCCCGCTCAATTGCGCCGGGGTCATCGCCCCAACCCACCCACATCACCGGTAGCTTCTCGCCGGTCATCGCCAGGATCGCGCGAGCGAGTTGCGCTTGCCTCCACTCCTCTTGGCACTCTCGCGAGATGCATCCTTCGACGATGACCGCCATCGCGAGCCCCATCACGCCAAGGCCGCTAAGGGTTGTCGGCATTGGGAGGTTCAACACCTCGTCTGCCAAGTGCCATAAGCGAGCGTGAACGAGGTCGGCCGCGCGGCTTTCCATTGAGCCGTGACGGGCGACGTTCTCAATAGGCCGTGCCCTTTGGTGCTCAGTGTGGGCGACGTGAAGCCGCTCGCGGTAGGCATCGTGCGGATCCACGGCCAAAGCCACGAACGGCACGGTGAGAACCGGCAGGGCGGCAACGCCGCACAGCAAGGCTCGGCGGGATGCGTTCGCCATCACCACGCCCCCCATCCACATCCGACCGTGCTCAGAACAAGCGCGGCGCGGGTTGAGGCCGGAGGCTCGTCGCCGCCATGGTAGCGAGCAGCGAGGTTGTCGAGATGGTAGTAATCGAACCGCTTGCCTGTCAGTTGGACGAACATGGGCGGTTCAACCCGGATGCCCGGCATGGTGCGGTATCGCTCCCATTGGAGCCACCGCCGCTCATATTCGAGCCATGTGTCGTAGGTCTCCAAGAGAATGTCGGAGACGGGCTCGGCGACCGCGCTCGGCGTGCCGATGAGCGCCACACTACCGCCGATGAGCGGGAGCGAAGCAAGGCCGCGAAGGAACCCGCGACGGTTATCAGGGGCGCCCATCAAAAGGCACTCCCAGCGCGGTTCTTGTCGCCACCATTGTCGAGGTAGCGGGAACGCTGTTCGTTCCAGCCGGCCATATCGGCAATGCCGTTGTCGTCCGGCCCTTCGCGGTCTCGGTCGTCGCCGTAGCCGACTTCGATCCCACACAGCGAAGGCTCGCCGTCCACATCAGGCTCGCGGCCATCATGTTCGGCTTCAAGGTCGTGGTCGCCAAAAGCAGCCTTGGCAAATGCAGCCGTCACATGGACGCCGCACAGGCTCGGCTCGTCATCGAGGTTGCCGTACCGGCTATCGGTCTCGGCCATCTCGCCAGCGTCTTCCTCGACGTCACAGTCCCCGCCGGTTTCGTCAAGGAAGGCGATGCCAGTTGTGACGGCCTTAGCCACGCGACGGCGCAGGGCGCGGAGGTCGGCGGCTTCCTGCCGGCGCATCTCAGCTTCGCGGATTTCCCAAGAGGGAAGCTCGTTCGAGCGCAGTTCGCGAATGGCGATCGTCACGGGACCGGACTGCCGGTCGGGCCCCGTAGCTAATAAGGGCGGGCGTTGATCTCGGGGGGAAAAGAATGAAGTCTGGGCGAGCGAGGGCGTTGCCATAACCGGTGTGCTCCGGGGCTGAAGGTACAAAGACGATGAAAGAGACCAATGCGGATTGGCTTTGTCTCGCCGCGTTGGTACACTGTACCTATAAGTCAGAATTTGGTACGGCGTCAACACGCATTTGGACAAAACACAAATGGTGCCTGTTCAGATCCGGATGGCGCGGGCAGCGGTCGGTTGGGGGGTGAGGGAACTCGCTGAGAAAGCGGGCGTCACCGCCAATACCGTGACGCGCATTGAGAACGGCGCAGATGCAAAGCAGTCGACGATGGTCGCCCTGCGCTCCGCCCTCGAAGCTGCTGGCGTCATCTTCATCGAGCAGAACGGTGAGGGGCCTGGTGTTCGCTTGAAGAAGAGGCCGGATGCCGACCATCAGACCTGAAGGAGAAACCCCATGGCCATTCCAAATCGCGAGCTAGAGGAATCCCTTTTGGGCGGCCCTATCACCCGAGACGGCCACACGGTGACGGTACACATCTACCGGTTCGCGGACACCGCGGATGTGTGGACCTTGGAGGTTGTAGGCCAGGACGGTGGCTCGTTGGTTTGGACGGAGACGTTCACGGATGACGTCGGCGCTTACGAGGCGTTTGAGCGCGCGGTAGCCGAGGACGGCATCCGATCGTTCTCTGAGGATGAGCCCGCCAGCCACTGACCTGCCCTCAAAGCCGCCGGGGTCATCTTCATCGAGTAGAACGGCGAGGGGCCTGGGGTGAGGCTGGGGAAGGCATGAATACAGCGTCGGGATCGGCGAGCCCTAGCGTACAGCGTGACAGCGTGGAACAGCTTTAAATTTAATCCGCTGTAGCTCCATTTTATTTTCAACGGCATAACTGCGACTAAATAAACACAGTTAAATCAATCGCCAGGAATACGAACAAAAATCATGAATTAACTTTGCAACCCTTTCGAGGGCGGGCGCGTAACTGCCCTGCCGCAAACCTGCGAGCCGCATGTGCATCTCAGGCTGCGAGCAAGGGAGACGACGCAATGGCTACGATCAATGGCGATAACGGCGACAATTTCCTGACTGGCACCGAAGAAGAAGACACCATCAATGGCCGCGGTGGCAACGATACGATCGATTCGGTCGATCGCCCCGCAAACATATTCGCAGGGTCCATCGACCCCAGGCGTGATGTCGTGAATGCCGGATCCGGAGACGACTTCGTGACCGGCGGCAAGCTCGACCGGCTGATCGGCGGCGAGGGCAATGATTTCCTGTCGGTCAATTTCAATTTTAATGGGCCCGTTGTCGGCTCGGGGACCCCAATCAGGCTGACGCTGAATGAGAACGGCACGGGCAGGGCGTCCGATGGCACCGTTATCAAAGGCTTCGAGTCGGTAAACTTCAACCTGTCCGATACCGGCGACAATGTGGTTGATACCGGCGATGTCCGTGCGCAGCTGACGGGTGGGAACGGAAACGACAGGCTCACCACCGGTTCGGCGGACGATGTCGTGTATGGCGGCGGTGGCAGAAACGTCATCTCAACTGGCGCCGGCAATGACACGATTGGCGGTGGTTCCGGGACCGACATCGTGTCTGGGGGCGACGGCGACGACACCTTCGGTGTCAACGTCTACACGGATGGTCGTGACCGAGTGGATCTGGGTGCTGGAGACGACACAGTTCGGTTCGATCGCAACGACGGCGGCACCGGCAACATTCGTCTGACCTTCACCTCGGCCGAGGTCGGCAATGGGACTGCCTACGACTCCGGCAGCCTGACAAATCAGGATGGCGGGCTTGCAGTTCACGTACAGGCAGAGGATGCCGACGGCAATCTAACCGGGCCTGTGTCACGCTACGACGACGAAGGCACCACCTTTATTGCCGGAACTCAAGGCATCACCTTTGACGTACGCGACCTTGTTTCGGGAACTGAGCGCGGCAATACGTTCGAGGGTGTTGTCCTTGGAACAGACGGCGACGACACACTATCCTTCTTCCCTCCTTTCCGTGAAGGCCAAGACTTTTACTACAATGCAGGTCAGGGTGACGACACCATCACTGCTGGAACGGGCAAGGATTTCATCGTAGGCGGCGTCGGCAACGACACAGTCACCGCGGGGGCTGGAAGCGATACTGTTCTTGGACAGGACGGTAAGGACACACTTTTCGGCGAAGCAGGTGACGATCGCCTAAATGGTGGCGCTGGTGATGACACTCTGAGTGGCGATGACGGTAACGATGAACTCGGCGGTGGAACCGGCGACGACATCCTGGTTGGGAGTGAGGGTAACGACACGCTGTTCGGTGAAGACGGCAAGGATCGTTTGAACGGAGGCGCTGGCGACGACATCTTTATTGGAGGAGCCGGCAACGACGAGCTCGGTGGTGGCATCGGAAATGATGTATTGGTCGGCAATGAAGGCGTCGACTCACTATTTGGAGAGGCGGGTAACGATACTTTAGATGGTGGTGCCGGGAATGATATCCTCCTCGGTGGCTCGGGCGCAGATCAGTTCAACTTCGGCACAAATTCGGGTGCTGACATCATCACAGATTTTAGCTTCGCTGATGGTGATCGACTTGCATTGTTTGGTCAGACCTACGTCACGCAACAGGACGAGTTCGGCAACGCCTCACTGGCTTTGTCAGGTGGTGGGTTCGTGACGCTTTCAGGCATAAGCCCCCAAGAACTAGAAGCGACGTTCTTCGCATAACGCGCCGAAATGTAGCTTAATATTGGATGAGCCCGCCGCCTGGAGCTATGGTGGGCTCATCCGAGAGTGGGCGGGCAAGGATGAAATCGGTCGGATCGAATGCCCGCGCTGTCGGGACGCCTGCCTCCGCCGCTCCCGTGATGCCGATGGTCCCGACTGGGTGGGCAGTTTAGAACGAGCCCGCCGATCGTCCAGGGGGATCGTCTCTAAATGCTATGTCACCGCCTCAGCCTTCGCCGGGGCGGTGGTCACGTCGTAGAACCCATCGTTTTCCTTCGCGTTGGGCTTCCGTTGCTCCCACGCCAGCTTGTTCACGAGGTCGACGGTCGTGATCGTGCCGGCGTTCGTGTCCTGCATGTAGCTGTAGCCGGCGACCTTGAGCTCTTCCGTCCCGCTCTCGGTCGGGAACAGCATGGGCGATTTCACCGACACGCCGTCAGAGGGCTCCCAGAGACCGCCCACGCCCGGCTTGAGCCAGCCCTGGTAGGTAATCTGCAACTGCAAAGCCATGGACTGGAGCGCCGCGGCTTCCCAATCCGTGCGGAGCTGGGCCTCCCTTTGGTTGAGGGGCATCTCGGCGAGGATCGTCCTCACTGCGCCAGGCGCTCCGCCGGTCACCGCAGAGGAGGCGCGGACCTCCGCCGCCTTCTTACCGAAAAGGCTGTCGGATCCTGATTGCTGGGCATCGACGATCAGACCCTCGACCGCGAGGTGGCGCAGCTGACAGTTGGCGGCGAGGATGTTCACTCCCTCAATGAACTGGACCATGCCGCCGTCGGACTTTGGGCCGGCGACGAGATTGCCGTCGACATCGGCGTAGAAGAACAAACCACGCTGCTTCGCTAGGCGGGAGATCAGATCGAACGGCGTCTCACCCATCCGCACCATCACGTTGGTGAAGGGCGTCTCCCATCCGTCCGGCCCGTTCTGGACCCTGAACTTGAGCCCGTAGGGTTTCAGCACCGAGTTCGCGATGGCGTCGATCTTGTAGCCCCGGTACTGCCCGGTGCCGCCATTGATGCTGGCCTCGGTGATCAAGCCAGCTCGGCCATAGCCGGTGATTTGAACAGCGTGTCGGTTCGCGTCGTAGGCGGCCTGTCGATCGCGAATGAAGCCGGCTTTGATGACCACCTGACCAGCCAGGGCGATGTCTACTCGGTCGCCCGGTTTCAGTCTGAGGTTTCCGACGGCGCTCGGCTCGGCGCAGACGAGACGGAAAGATCGATTCCAATCCTCGCTCATATAGTTTTGCTCGACCTGGACGGACTGCCAGTCGCGGTAGGTGCCGCCGCTCGTGCGGACTTCGCAGATGAGATCGGGGTTGGACATCAGAGCGTCTCCATCTGGCGGCTTTTCGATACGGTCGTCTCCTTGAACAGGTCGCCCATGCTCGTGCGGGCCCGTGCCCCGGCGGGGAAACCGTTGAGGTCGATCATCATGCGGTGCTCCTGCGGGGGCGCCTTTGCGACCGGAGCCTGCTCGCCATAGAGGCGCTTCATCATCTCATCGCCCGAACGCTCGCCCGCGGCGGCAGGGGACGATGAGTCGGCAAGGTTGGTTCGATCTCCACCGAGCAAGGCGACGCCCTTCCGGCGATGGCCCGCCATCTGAAAATCGACCTTGTCACGGACATCGCCCGGCGCACCGCCAGCCGCACCGTCCCTCTGCTTCAGGTGCCAGTCCGACACTCCGCCGGCGTTGATGGCGCCGTAAACCTGATGAATGCCCATGCCTGGGCGAACACCTCGATCCCGTAAGTACCGCGTCACCGCCTGCATCTGCTCGCCGGCCGACATGTCAGCTGTGACACCGTACTTCTTCGCCTGGGGCTCTCCCCACTGGATCAGGCCGCGGTGCGTGCCCCACTTCGTGGTCGGGCCACGCTTCCATTTGTCGAACGTACCTGCCGTCTCGTAGCTGATGACGGTCGCCAGATCCTCGGCTCTGATGCCGAGATCCTTGGCTGATTGTTTGATCCCGGCGGCCAAGCCATCGGGGTATTTGGCTGCCAGAGGGCCGTCTACGGATGGAAGACCTCTCGTGCCGCCGGTGGGGCGCGCGGGAGGGCTAGGGAAGATCGAGGGGGGCCTGCCGGCACCTACGCCTCCATATCTGCCACCCGAGGCGAGTGGTCCGCTGGATCCACCGAACCCGGAGCCGAACCCACCCATGCCGCCGAAAGCAGCTTTCTGGATCAGTCCGCCGCCGGTAGGGGCGCCTCCGAAGCTGGAAGGCTGAGCGGTAGCGGTGCCCTGGTTGCGGAGCCTTTCGAGCTCGTCGGCAACCCGCTTCAACTCCTCCGTCATCCGATCGCGCTTGCGCTGGTAGTCGGGCGCGTTGGGACGCTCGTCGAGCATTTCCACGCGACGCTTCAGAAATGTCTGCTTGTCCTCTAAGACTTTTTCCCGCGGCGCCTCGGCGAGCCCAACGAACTCTTTGAATTTCTGATATGCTCGAACAATCGCCTCGAACTCTTGGACCGTAGTCCTGGCGAATTTGCCGATCTCCTTCAGCTGCTCGCCAAACGATGCCAGAGCATCCGGGGTGCTGAACTTGTCGACGAGGCTCGACAGCTCCTCCAGAAGCGGAGCCAGAGCCTCGGTGCGAAGCCCGTCCATCTTCTCGCGGATGTTGCTGAGCGAGTCCTCGAACCGCTTAGCGGCGCGGACCTGAGCGTCTGTGGTCTGTCCCTGCCGGCGCTCGATCTCGGCCATCACCTCAGCGTAGCGCCCCGGCATCTGCCTTGCGATGGCGCTAAATTGATCGCTGCCAAGTAGCATCTCCGCTACTTTTCGCGCCTTCGTCGGATCTCCAATCTTGCTCATGGTGTCCATGGCTGCGTCCATCGCAGCCTTCATGTTCGGCGCCGACACCAGCTTCTCGACGAGGTCGCCGAGGTTCATCGCCTGCAGGCCGGAATAGGTCTCCCCGTACCGCTTACGGAGCCGGGACATCTCGTCCGAGAACTTCCTGACTCCGCCCTGCATCGTGTCGGCCGAGACACCGAAGCGCTCGCCGAGCGAGCCGAACGCACGAAGCTGATCGACAGCGACGCCCGTTTCTTTTGAGAGGATGGAAAGCTGCTGCGTGCCGGTGGAAAAGCCGCGAAGTGCAGAGGAGATAGCTCCGAGACCAAGCCCTGCGCCGAGGCCGGCGACGCCCATGCCCGACAGCAGCGGGGTCATGCCCTGCAAGGTACCCTGCGTCTTGCCCAGCGTACCGTGGAAGGCGTCGAAGTCCTTTTGGAGATCCTTGCCCGCGCGAGAGCCAACCCCCGCCACACGACGCAGGGAGGTCTCTAGCTGACCGAGTGGGCCTGTGAACCGGTCGGTGACTTCTGCGCCGAAGCGAAGGCGTTCATCGGCCATCGGTAGCCTCCTATCGATTAGGGATCACGGCATCGGCAAAGCCGACCTCGACTGCTTCGTGACCAGTGAACTTGCGCTCGCTCACCAGGGCCTGGAGCAGCCATCCGCGGGAGCAGCGGCAGCGTGGTACGAGCAGGTCGACGATCTGAGCGTCGGTCTCGTCGAGGAGGTCGGCCATTGCCCTGAGACGGGTCGCCGTCGCGGTGCCGACGCTCTCGTAGCGCGAGTAATGAATGGCGAACCGGCCGGAGACCGCGATCTCGATGCGGTCGGCCGCCATGGCAACGAGGCCGGCGGCGGATGAGGCTTGTCCGAAGATGCGGACCGTCACGGGGCGTGGATCGTTCCGCAGGGCGAGATGCATGGCCACCGCCTCGCCGATATGGCCGCCATCGCTGTCGATCTCGACCACGATGGGTTCACCAGCAGGCCAATCCTTCAGGGCCTGGCGCAGACTTGCCGCGCTGCAGTCACCGAAGCCGCGGATGGAACCCTCGATCCGGACAACGCCATCCCGTAGCATCGGGATCGGCTCAGGTTTGGGGGGAGCGGCGTAGTCCACGCGGACCCTACCGTCCGCCTCCTCGACGATTCGACGCCCGGTGATCATGCCGGTACCTCGTAATGGAGGACGGGGAGCGCAGCGGCGCCTGAGCGGATCGCCTCGGCCTCGGAGCGGAGCTGACTGAGGTAGGTGCTGGCAGCGTTGCCGAGCGTCGAGCATGGCGCCCCAAGGGACCGGGAGAACGGCGCGATGCTGAACTCCATCGGATAGGCCACATGGAGGGCCACAGCCTTCACCTCGCCGATGAGGCTTTCCGCATCGATCATCGGGCCAATTCCGCGGATAGCACCGTAGGCAGCCAGACGGGTGGCCTGATGAGCCTCCGCCAAAGCCTGGACCGCTCGCTCCTCGGCCGAGATGCAGGTTGCCAACGCCTCAGCCTGGCGTTCCATCGCATCGGCCACACGCTCGCGCACGACGCGGTCCTGCTCGGCGGCGACCCTGGCCTGAGCCTCTGCCACCATCTCGGTGAGCACCCGGGCCGCATCTTCCAGAGCGGTGCGATCGTCGGCAGTCTTCCTGCATGCATCACCGGCGCGCTTCAGAGCTGCAGGGTCTGCGTCGTCGGTTTCGATGAGAAGCCGGCGCTGCTCGACCGCTGCCGCCTCAGCACGGGTCACTGCCTCGGCCAAGCGCCTCAAAACGCCGTCGCGTCGGCTCGTCAGGCTGACAACGTCCGCCTCCGCAGTCTTGATCGGATCGCGGCGGAAGGCTGCCCGAACCGGTTCGAGCGATGGGAGAAGGGAACGGCGCCGGGCTGAGGGAGATGAGGCTCGGCCGGCGCCGCCACGCTGCTCGACCGGGACATGACTACCGGGAGCGGCATTTGGGATGGGAGATGATTGGTCTTTCATAACCCCTAGTGTCGAGATCGGCGTACTTACGGTCACCTATGAAAAACAGGAAAAACGGGATCTGAACAAGCGCGGGCTGATCTTTATTCAACCGATCACGTAAACCCAAGTGTTGTATCCAGCTCTGTCATGGCCGCTCGAATAGCATCATCCAAAATAACGCGGATGCTATTTTCGCTGCGAGCTTCCGCGACTTGTGGGACAATCAGGTCGGGTATTCCGTGTAGGCGCCTAGACGTCCGTTCAATGACTGCGTTGAGGTGCGGATGCCCTAAGTCGATATCCTCACCGCGAAGCTTACGCTGTATTGGATCGTTGCCGTCCATGGCACGGGCAAGCTCGACCTCGACCATCAGACGCACTGCAGCGGCACGGTCAGCCGTCCAAGGTGGCATCTGCGAATTTGTCATGGTGTCTTCCTCCTCTTGGTGCTTGCCTCGGCTTTCTCCAGCACAGTGTCTTCGGAAAGCTCGGTCAAGCATTCATAGACCACATCTCGCACATTCTCTTCGACGGTCGCCGCGACGGCCATTGGAACGCGGCCGGCGGACTTTGTTGGGAGCGACAGCAATTTGTTGCGGCACACGCTGAACATTGAGCCTACATGCTCTACCACGTCGTCAACGTGTACATAATTGCCGCGCACGATGGCGTTCTGCATTTCAGCTTTATCGGCCAACGCACTGTCTTTACGGGCGCGCTCTTGAGCAGGGTCTAACTCACCTGACGGTGCTTTCCTGGTCGCCCTGTCAACCGCGCGGCGCTCGAACCAATCCACGACATCGGCAGAGTTGAACCGCCATTCGCGCCCCTTCTCGCCACGCTCGACAAAAGGACATCCGGCGCTCACCCACTTGTCTATCGTCGGGAGGCTGCGGCCAAGAAAATCCGCGATTTCAGAACGATTTAGGATGCGTCCACGGGTGTCAGGCATAATAATAAAGTTCCATTTAAAAGTTTTGTACCTAGAGACCTGCCGAGGTCGCGCTTACCCTCGGGCCGTGGGGTACCCTGGAAGGACCCCAGAACTCACATGACGGTCATAGCCACCTGCTTAAAAGTGTCTCAGCTTGACTTTGTTTGGTGACATCGTCAAAAGCCCCCGCTTTCCAATGATGAAGGCACGAAATGACGCTTCGAATGAAATGTCCAAGCCACCTTACCCCAGCTCAAGCGATTTCTGTGGTTCGAGATTTGATGGCGCGCATAAATGAATGCGGTGGAAACTTGAGAATGCGGCCGGGTCGTACAGGGAAAGCAGTTGCTTTGACCGGCAGCACCACTTCCCTCTTCACAGCTCGAATTGGCTTAAACGATTGGCGGGTGATCTGACATATGAATGGACGTCGAGAGGACCTCATCGAAGTGCCTCTCGATGCACCCACCACCGTCCGGCCCCGCGCTTAGTCGCAAGGTCCGGGCGGCTCAGGGCGATGCACTTCACGCGCTTGCGGGCAGAATCGTCAGCGATGCCCCAGGCTGCTGCCGCGGTCTTCAACGGGACGTAGGCTTCCAGATGGAGGCTGCGGGTCGGAAGGCTTCCCGTCCCTGCCAGCACCGCGGCGATGGCTTCAGCGCTGGCGAGGCAGGCAGCGCGGGCATCCTCCAGAGCTTGGCGCTCGACCTCAGTCATGGCGGGGCCTCGATCGAGAGCCGTCCTGAACTTCCAGCGCTGCCGTCAGTTGCCGACCGACCTCAGACGCACGGACGGATTCATGACACCCACAAAGCTCGCTCTCACGGCCACGCTGGCGATGATGCTGACTGTACCGGCACTCGCCGAGCAATTGGCTCCCACTGGTGGCGCCGCCAACACCGGCGTCATGACGCCGTCCATGGAGCCGGGTCCGGTCCCGCGGGCGAGCGGGTCCAGCGGCCGTCCTGCCGACGCTATTCCGGGCAATCCGAGCCCTGCGTCCGTTCCCGGCAGCACGCCCGACGTAAACATCGGCGGCACACTCACCAGCAGTCCGCCTGGCACCGGCGGGACGTCCGGCGGGCCGTCCTTGAGCGGGCAGTAGGCCGGAGCGTAGGCGTGAGCCGGTGCGACAACAGACCATAGTCATACCAGCCGGAACACGCTCGCTCGCGGCGCATTCTAAGCTCGCCTCTCCCAATTCAATGCGTCCAGATGGGGCTGACAAATGTACAATCACATTGAACGTGATCGTCTTGATTTGCCTGCGACCGCGCAGGTGATGCATAGCCATACCGCTTCGCTGAATAATATTGACCTTAGCAAGCCGGCTACTGATAGCGCGGCGGATAATGCTGTGCCCACACCACTGGCCGCATATGTCAGGGCTGTGTCTCCGTCGGTTTTCGAGAGCTTCGGCTCGTTCTCCTGAGAAGGCTTTCCCGTAACCATATCCATGGCGTCGGCCATGCCACCGCGTGGCTGGCGCTGCGGATTGTCCACTCCTCCCTGCGGTGGGGCGGGTTGGGGCGCCCCTTCCGGTTGCAAAGCAGAGGTGCCCTTCTCCACCTCCACCTTGTGACCAGCCACCTCCACCACCCCCACCCACCCTATAAGGGGTGGTGGTGGAGAAGGTTTTGTCTCCACGTTCTCCACTTTTCTCCACCCCACCTTGCAGGGTGGAGAAAGGCTCATTCGCCAGCATCTGAGACATGCTTGCCGACCTCCACATAGTCCCGTGGCTTGCCCTTACCGTCCTTGCCCTCGACCACTGCGAACATGCCGGTCTCAACCCAGACCCTAAGCATGCGACCGACCTTGCTTCGGTGGGATTTGTCTGCCGGATCAAGCCGCAAAGCCCTGGCGATCGGAATGCCCACCCAGTCCGGCGACTGCACGTTGAGGCGGAAGCGAGCACCTGCCGCCGTACAGCCAGCCACTTCGGCCTGGGCCGTGCGCAGATCGTCAGTGCTGATACCTTCGAAGGTGTCGGGCCATTCCCATGGCTCGACCACGGCGACCTGATCGCTAAGGTCCATAAAGCTGAAGCTCTCGGGGCCATTGCCGAGCGATACCGAGGCGAGTTGAAACCATGACGACCGATCCGGCGGCGGAGCCAGGTTGGCCTTGCCGTTGTCGACGCGGAAGAAGGCGCGATGGTTTTCGACGCCGGCTCGCTCGGCCTCGTCCTTGGTCATCTGGTTGAGCACGCGGGCTGACCGGGCGGCGGCGAGTAGTGAGCCCGCACCGCGGCCATCCTCGACGGTGGTATTGCCTGGCGTGCCGATGCCCTTTCGGACGTGATGGACGAGCGAGAAGGCGCACCTTGTCCTTTCAGCAATCCGGTTGAGGGCCTTGGCGACCATATCAATCGCGCCATTGTCGTTCTCGGAGACCCGATGCGTGGAAATGAAGGGGTCGAGGATCACGACGTCGATGGCGTTCTCGTCGATGGTTTCCCTCAGCGCAGCGAGGACCGGTAAAGCCAGTACGGTTCCTGCCCTGGTCGTCTCGGCAATGACGATCTCGGACGTCCTGCCCGAGTCCAGGAACAGCCGGCCATCGAGCTCGGCGGGATTGATGCCGTACCGGATGAGGATGGCCGCCACGCGACGCTCGATCTCCTCCAGCGGGTCTTCCCCGCACCAGTACCAGACGCGACATGGAACGGGCACATGGACACCAAGGAGTGCCCGCCCGGTGGCCAGGGCGATTGCTTCAACCAACTCCAGACTCGACTTGCCGATCCCGCCAGGCGCCACTGTGGTTGAGATGAAGCCCCGGATCAAACGGCGGTCGTAGAGCCAGGCCCGCGGCGGGATCTTGCGTGGATCGCGGTAGACGTAGGGAGAGGCTTTGAGCCCCTCCTTCAATCGTGACGTGTCAGCCTGCGGCTCGCCATTGAACGGTGGCCAATCCCGGTCCGCGCCGAGGGCGTCGAGTTCGGCGGAGAAAGGTTCATACCCCATGCGGCTGCCCTTCAGCCTGCCGAGCATTTTGCCGATCCCGATGCTCACGCATCATGGCCAGGACATCCATCGCCATGCGGAGATGGGCTGCGGCGCGACGAGTGTTGTAGACCATGCCAGCGTCAGCATTGGCGACGCCCTGGTCGACTGCGAGCGAAGAGTGCCAGGAGCAGAGGTGAAGCTGCTCCATGGCCTCCTCGCGCAGCTTCTCAAGCGTACCGAACGATGCGTGTGAGACGGGTGCGTTCATGCTCGGCTCCCCCATGTCTCGGGGACGGCAAAAGCCAGTTCGGCAACCACAGCCGCTGCGGCAAGGGTGAGGCCGTATCGGCGAGCAAGCCTTTCAGCTTGAAGGGACCGGGGCTCTAGGGCATAGTTCTCAACGCTGACTTGCCGGAAAGCATTTGAGAAACTCGCCGTCGCCCCGCGATGCGCGGGTTTTTTCATGGCTCAAGCCGCCTCCCGCTTAGAAGCCTGCCGGGCTTCGAAAGCCTGCAGGTCGGCGATCCGCCAATAACGGCGGCCATTGATTCTGATAGGCTTAGGAAAGCCGAGCGCGGGATCGTTCTCCCAGCGCCAGAGTGTCATGTCACTGACGCCGTAGCGCATGCGTGTGGGAGTAGCAGGCAGCAGCTCGTCTGGAGTTTTTTGAATAGGAAGGGGCATTGCGTGGCTCCTCTTGCGGGCACGCTCTCTATTGATGCGATATGTTAGGGTTCGTCAGCCGGTAACCGCCGATAACCGCCAGTAACTATCCTCTGGGCGGCCAGATGGATTCGTGGAACCGCTGGACTTTCTCGCGTACCAAACTGGACGCTGGCGAGCTTCCAGATGTCTGCATGAACCAATCTTCAACGGCCTTGGTGAGGGCCGCCCGGGAAGAGTCATCGCCGAGAACAGCTATCCGAGCCATCTCAATGAACGCTCCGTCCCAATCGTATTTTGTAGGGCGCCCGCCTCTGTTTTTCTCAACTGCAGCCGATGCAGAGGGCTGAGATTGATTGAGTGGATCACGAAGCCGAAGAAATGTCGCTGCCGCGACCGCGTCTACGGTGATATCGCTGGCGAAATATTGATCGCGCCCGATATAGAAAGTGAAGCTGGGATACCGAGAGTCCCAGTCGATCCTGCAATGCTGCCAATAATCTGGCTTAAGGGCGTGCTTCTCTAATATAAGATCCGTCGCTGTATCTGCAGTGTCTGCGCGAACGCTCACGCCGTCGGCAACAGCCTCGATTTCGCCTGCGGCCATGGCTTGGCGAATCGACTCTCCGGCACTGGAATGCGTGACGCCTGTGAGGGTCGACAAACGGTCGCGGAGGAAGATGATGGAAGATCTATCGTTCATCGTTCGATCCCACCAGTGCATCTATGGAATTTGCCCACGCTTCCAGCGCCGCTCGCTTCTCAGCGAGGTACTGGTATCGATTGTAGACCGCTGCGACGCCACTGATCGCTCCGGAGCGGTGGTTCAGCACAGCCTCGACGACGTGGATGGGTTGGCCGAGCTTCGCCATTCCTGTGCTGCAGGTTCGGCGGAGATCGTGGAGGCGCCAGGGTTTCAGCGTGATGGTCTTCGGATCTTGACCAAGAGCAGAGGCGTCCTCCCGCGCTATGGCCAGCATCGCGGCATCTAGCCGGGCCTTGCTGCTCGAATAATCGGACATGGGGGCGGTGCCGGTTCGGGTGAAAAGGTAACCTGGCTTGCCGGCGATCCGGGGCACGGCCCCTAAGACGGCGAGAGCGGCTTTTGACAAGGGGACGACGTGCTCAAGCGAGTTCTTCGTGCGCTCAGCAGGGATGGTCCACAGATCATCGACGAGCTCGCCTCGCACCATCCTCGCAACTTCATCGCGGCGCTGGCCCGTCAGCAACAGAGTTTGAACCAGCGGGCCGAACGGATGCCCAACCACTTCCGCTGCTTGCCAGACCAAGCGGACCTCCGCGTCGGTCAGCACGCGGTCCCGGCTCGTTTCTGAAACCGGAGGCTTGAGGCCGAGGAACGGCGTCGTCTCAATGATCTCCCGGCTGAGCGCAAAATTGAACATGGCCCGCGCGGCGGAGAAGACGCGATTGGCGCCGGCCGTCATACCGGCATCAGTCAGCGCGTCATTCATCGTGACCACATCCTTCCGGGTTACCTCGCCAATTCGACGCCTACCCCAGCGCGGCTCGACATGGTTTCGCAGAAGCGCTTCTGCCTCCTCGGCATACCGAGGCTTGCCGTTCGGCTTCAGGTGCCGCTCGACGTAGAGCGCGATTACACTCGAAACGCGATCTTCTTCCGCTGCGGCAGAGGCGGCCGCGGCTTCACGCTTGGCAAGGTAGGGATCGCGACCCAACGCCGCTGCCTGCAGAGCCTCCCGCGCGACGCTCCGCGCCTTGCCGAGGTCGAAGAGTGGATAGGATCCGATTGTGTATTTCCGCGGCCGACCGTTGATCCGGTATCGAACCGCCCACGACTTCGCGCCGCTTGGCTGTACGACGAGATAGAAGCCGGGAAGGGTCGCGTCTGGGATTTCCAGCCGCCGTGAAGGGACTGGTTTGTAGCGCTCGACACTTTGCACCGTAAGCACCTTAGCTGCCACCAGATGCGCTCCACGGGTAACGCCAGGGGATGCGAAAACACGCGTTAAGGCGTGTTTTGCCCTGTTACCCGAAGTTACGGCATTTGGTGAAAAAGCCAAGTGTCAGAGGCCGATAAGGCGACTCGACGCACCAGAGTGTTATGCAACTTTAGGGGTTAGCACAGCACTACGAATCTGGGGGTCAGAGGTTCGAATCCTTTCGGGCGCGCCAATTATCTTTATTGTCAGACATGAATTTTTCCCTTCGGGGGGTTTGGGTGTTTGAGCGCTGGTTTGCAGTCGGTTTGCAAACTCCGTTCGTGGTGAGTTCTCCCAATCGAAGATTGCCTGGTCTGCTAGCGCGCTAGATAGCGATCAAGGATCACAGTCACCGTCTTGAGCGAATGACCCGTGATGGTGGCGATCTGCTGAGGATTGCAGCCCGCCTCAGAGAGCATGGTCACGGCCGTTCCGCGGAGATCGTTGAGTGAAGGTTGACCGGTTTTTCCAAACTAGGAAGGGTCACCTGAGCAATCCCAGCCTCAAGCATCGCCCGGTCCCAGAGTTCGGCGAAATATCGCTTCTGCAGGACCCGTCCCGTTTTGGTGGTCAGCACTAGAACTACTTTGGCATTCTTGCCTGAAGAGCCATGATGGAACTTCGTGTAGGCTTAAGCGGCGTCAAAATCCTCTGGTTTGAGGCACCTGAGATTGCAGAATGCTCAGACCATTTTTCTGCTTGGGGCGTACATCCAAGTCGGTATACCTTTTTGCCAAAGTAGTGCTAGGTCGTCTCTGCAAAGTCATGTGAGCCAGAGCATGGTCATGCCGAGTGTGACCATGGCGAGGGAGTTGGCCGCCCGCTTCTCGTAGCGGGTGGCGATGCGGCGATACTGCTTGAGGCGTCCGATCAGCCGCTCGACCCTGTTGCGCTCCCGGTGCGTGGCCTTGTCGAAGTCGGGCTGGCGCGGTTGATCTTTGCGGGTCGGAATGACCGACTCGATCCGACGGCGTCTGAGGCGACAACGGACCGGTGGACTGGAGTGGCCCCGATCCTCGGCCGTTCGGCGGGGACGCAGGCGCAGTCGGCCTCGGCCAGAGCGCGGCACGGCGCCTTTGTCCATCAGCGCGTCCAGGGCGAACTGCTCGTGGCGCTCGCCGGCCGTCAGCACCGCCGTGGTCGGTTTACCGCCGCCCTCGGCGCGCAGATGCAGCTTGGTCGATCCTTCAACAATCTCAGGATGAGGACCCGCCCTGGCTGCGCCCGAGCGCTTCACCGATCCCCTCGACCGTCCCCTCACCCCGATGGCGCCGGACCGGCGTGCACCGGCGGCGTGCTGGTGGGCGCGCACCACCGTGGCGTCCACGAAGTGCAGGTCTCAGTCGAGATCGCCTCGGGCATCGGCCTGCGCCTGCAGGCGCCGCAGCACCTGGTCGAACACGCCGGTCTGCCGCCAGCGATAGAACCGGATCGACACGGTCCCGACAGCACCATAGCGGGCCGGCAGATCGGCCCAGGGCGCACCTGTGCGCAGGATCCAAAGCATACCGTTCAGGACCTGCCGGTGATCCTCCGCTGGCCGGCCCGTGCGCGGCTTCTGCGGAGGCAGCAACGGGGCGATCTGCTCCCACTGCGCATCAGTCAGTTCGTAGCGTCGCATCTCCACAACATGGGGACCGTCACCCAGCCTGTGACCCCTTTACAGATACGTCCTAGCCTCATGGCCGCTCACGCCCTCGACAATCCAGACCAAAATGAAGACCACAGGCAGGCTCGAGCTCCTCTTCCGGTTCGGCTCGCGAGGAACGCCAGCAAGCAGGAGCAACTTAAGGCCTTACGATGCAATAGATTCGAATCCTATACCTGGCGTGAAGGTCAATCAATGCTTATGAGCAATTCATATAAACGAGTATTTGGCCATCATATAATGTAGATAATTATTTGTTTTCCATTATTTTGGGTTTTTTACTATTATATAACCTCTTGAGATATATGATGGCAGAGTCTACATAATTTATTCACCGAACTCAGGCTATAGAAGCCCGATCGCGGGCATCAAGATATCGATCGTATCTCGTCTCCCGAACATCGCCGTTTAAAGCTTGCAGCTGAGCTTTCCTGAAACTGGAACGTAGTGCGGCCTCCCGGTGCCGGGAGCCGGGAGATTAGTTATGGTCTTGGAAAATCCGCTGCGTCAGCCGATGCTCACGGGCACGCAGAATGCCCTCGCCCTTGGCGCCGAGGACACGGTCTATACGATCACCAAGGCGCAACTGCTGGCGAACTGGTCTGACCCCGATGGGGAAGATCTGTCGGTGACGGGCCTCACCGCATCCCGTGGTACGGTCGTAGCCAACCCGGACGGCAGTTACACGATCACGCAGATCGCGAACGCCAACGGCGTCGTCACGCTGAACTACAGCGTAAGCGACGGCATCACGGACCCGGTCCCGGCGACACGCACATTCACGCTCGCCGCCGTCAACGACGCGCCCTCGTTCGGCGGCGTCGGGACCGGCATAGTGATCACCCCGGTCGGCACCGGTACGTCATTCGATCCGGGCCGAAGCGTCAAGATCCAGGCGGACGGCAAGATCGTCGTCGCGGGAGCGGGCATCGGCAGCGATGGCACTCGCGACTTCGCGCTGATCCGCTACAACGCGGATGGCAGCCTCGACACCAGCTTCGGCCCGAACGGGACCGGCAAGATCCTCACCTCGGTCGCCAGCGCATTGGACGACCAGGGCCAGAGCGTCACGCTCCAGGCGGACGGCAAGATCGTCGTCGCGGGCCAAGCTCTCGGCAGCGGGACCGGCGAAGACTTCGCGGTGGTGCGGTACAACGCGAACGGCAGCCTCGACACCAGCTTCGGCACGGGCGGCAAGATCATCACCCAGGTCGGTGCCGGATCATCGGACGACATTGCCAGAAGCATCACTGTCCAGGCCGACGGCAAGATCGTCGCCGTGGGCTATGGTGCCGGCAGCGGGACCGGCGACGACTTCGCGGTGGTGCGCTACAACACGGACGGCAGCCTCGACACCGGCTTCGGCACGGGCGGCAAGATCCTCACCCCGGTCGGGGCGGGCACGGCGCAGGACCAGGGCTTGAGCGTCACGGTGCAGGCGGACGGCAAGATCGTCGTCGCGGGCTCAGGCCTGGGCAGCGGGACCAGCACCGACTTTGCGGTGGTTCGCTACACCGCGGACGGCAGCCTCGACACCGGCTTCGGCACGGGGGGCAAGATCCTCACCCCAATCGGCGCCGGCACGTCGAGCGACATCGGCCAAAGCGTCACGGTGCAGCCGGACGGCAAGATCCTGGTCGCGGGCTACGGCCAAGGCAGCGGAAGCGGTTTCGATTTCGAGCTGGTGCGCTACAACGCGGACGGCAGTCTCGATACCAGCTTCGGCCCGAACGGGACCGGGAAGATCCTCACCCCGGTCGGCGCCGGCACGTCGAGCGACATCGGCTTCAGCGTTACGGTTCAGGCGGACGGCAAGATCGTCGTCGCGGGAACTAGCACCACTGGCAGCAGCACCGGCACCGACTTCGCAGTGGTGCGCTACAACGCGAACGGCAGCCTCGACACTGGCTTCGGCCCGGACGGGACCGGCAAGATCATCACGCCGGTCGGGGCCGGCACGTCGAATGACCAGGGCCAGAGCGTCACGGTGCAGGCGGACGGCAAGATCGTCGTCGTGGGCTATGGCGCCGGCACCGGCACCGGCACCGACGTCGCTGTGGTGCGCTACAACGCGGACGGCAGCCTCGACACCACGTTCAACGCCCCGAACTCGCTCGGCGGCACGGTCGCTTTCACAGAGAATGGCAACAGCGTTCGCCTCGACACCGACGTCACCCTCTCCGATGTCGACCTCGACGCGCTGAACGGCGGTCTGGGCGACTATGCCGGCGCCACGCTGACCCTTGCCCGCCAGGGCGGGGCGAATGCGCAGGACGCGTTCGGCTTCGATGCCTCGGGCTTCACGGTCTCGGGCAACAGCCTGCGCGACGCGAACGGGGCGACCTTCGCCACCTTCACCGACACGGCCGGCACGCTCACGATCACTTTCACCGGCACGAACGTCGCCACCTCGGCGCTCGCCGACGCGGTGGCGCGCGCCGTCACCTACGCCAACACCTCCGATACGCCTCCGACCTCTGCCACGCTGGTCTGGACGTTCTCGGACGGCAATGCCGGCGCCCAGGGGCCCAATGGGGCCGCGACCACCACAGGAACCACCACGGTCATGCTCCTCCCCACCAACGACGCGCCGATTCTCAGCGGCACCCAGGCCGCCCTCGCGGTCGGCCAGGAAGACACCGTCTTCACGGTCACGGCGATCGATCTGCTGCAGGGCTTCAGCGACCCCGACGGCACGGCCCTCGTCCTCTCCGGCCTCAGCGTCGATCACGGCACCATCGTGAGCAACGGGGCGGGCGGCTACACCGTCACCCCGACCGCCAACTACAACGGCCCGCTCGTCATCAGCTACAACGTCGGCGACGGCACGACCTCCATCCCCGCCACCTTGAGCACCACCCTCACGGCCGTGAACGACGCGCCGTCGTTCCTCGGCGCCGGGACTGGCAAGGTGCTCACCCCGGCCAGCGCCGGCACCTTGAATGATTTCGGCCACAGCGTCACGATGCAGGCGGACGGCAAGATCATCGTCGTGGGCGAAGCAGACGGCGGCGGGACCGGTACCGACTTCGCGGTGGTGCGCTACAACGCGGACGGCAGCCTCGACACCAGCTTCGGCACAGGCGGCAAGATCCTCACCCCGGTCGGCACCGGCACGTCGACCGACGTCGGCCAAAGCGTCACGGTACAGGCGGACGGCAAGATCGTCGTCGCGGGCCAAGGGGCCGGCAGCGACGGCCAAGACTTCGCGGTGGTGCGCTACAACGCGGACGGCAGCCTCGACACCAGCTTCGGCACGGGCGGCAAGATCCTCACCCCGGTCGGCACCGGTATGTCGAACGACATCGGCCAAAGCGTTAAGGTGCAGGCGGACGGCAAGATCGTCGTCGCTGGGTATGGCGTCGGGAACGGTGACGACTTCGCGGTGGTGCGCTACAACACGGACGGCAGCCTCGATACCAGCTTCGGCACGGGCGGCAAGATCCTCACCCCGGTCGGCACCGGCACGTCGAACGACGGCGGTAACAGCCTCACGGTCCAGGCGGACGGCAAGATCGTCGTCGCGGGTTACGGCGAGGGCAGCGAGACCGGCACCGACTTCGCGGTGGTGCGCTACAACGCGGACGGCAGTCTCGACACCAGCTTCGGCACGGGCGGCACGATCCTCACCCCGGTCGGCACCGGTACGTCGACCGACTTCGGCAACAGCGTCACGGTGCAGGCGGACGGCAAGATCGTCGTCGCGGGGTACGGCACCGGCTTCTACAGCGGCACAGACTTCGCGATGGTGCGCTACAACGCGAACGGCAGCCTCGATACCACCTTCGGCTCGAGTGGCAAGATCCTCACCCCGATCAGCATGGGCCCGTCGGCAGACTATGCCTACAGCGTCACGGTTCAGGCGGACGGCAAAATCGTCGTCGCGGGCCAAGGTTTCAGCGCCGGTACCAGCAACGACTTCGCGGTGGTGCGCTACAACGCGGACGGCAGCCTCGACACCGGCTTCGGCACGGGCGGCAAGATCCTCACCTCGGTCGGCACCGGCTCGGACACTGGTCAGAGCGTCACCGTCCAAGCGGACGGCAAGATCGTCGTCGCGGGCTATGGCCAGGGTAGCGGTACCGGTTACGACTTCGCGGTGGTGCGCTACAACGCGGACGGCAGTCTCGACACCTCGTTCAACCTGCAGAGCTCGCTCGGCGGCACGGTCGCTTTCACAGAGAACGGCAACAGCGTTCGCCTCGACACAGACGTCACCCTCTCCGATGTCGACCTCGACGCGCTGAACGGCGGTCTGGGCGACTATGCCGGCGCCACGCTGACGCTGGCCCGCCAAGGCGGGGCGGACGCGCAGGACGCGTTCGGCTTCGACGCCT
>NZ_VRVC01000053.1:0-31633 GCF_008040005.1 Methylobacterium sp. WL19 | reverse complement strand
CTGCCACAGTATTGGCATCGCCGCGGTGGTGGCCCAGTTCATCCTTCATCTTCCGAAGCGCCTGCTCGCGGATCCGGCGCGCTTTGATCATGGCGGCGAGTTGCTGGACGGTCGTATCGGCGGGCAGTTTCGGAGGTAGAACTTGCGCTCGCCCGAGTCACGCTCCTCACGCCGGAGCCAGAGGTTTTCCCGGGCAGGTGCTGGTTGCCTCGTGCGCCGATCCGCTACGTCGGACCGTCGGCCAACCGGATTCGCAGCGCATAGAAGCGAGCCAGCAGCCGTCACTCGGTATCGAGTCGTTCGGGCACGGATCGGCCGGTCATGTCCGCCAGGATGTCTCGGCCGCGATCGAGAGCTGATCCGGCACATGACGCTGGCACGGGCGCCCACGCCCTGCGACGGGAGACATCATCGCCGCGTCGGGCGGATAGACATTGTTGCGCCGCCCGATCCCGGCTTCAGTCGGATGAGCGTGGCGACGTGGCGCGCCCGCTTCCTCCGCTGTCGACCTGCTCCGCTACGGGGCGTTGCGCGCCGGCGCAGATAAGACCACCGAGGAAATGGAGCGAGCGACGACGTGTGTTGGGACGGCGTGATATGGCGTTCCGTCGAGCCTCGCTTGCCCCCCGATCGAAGTGGATCGCAATCGTCATGGATAACTGGAAAGACGGCGTGGATCCCGAGTTGTTCAACGCGGATTTCAGGCCGCAGGACGATGTCGTGATCGTCAGCGACATCGAGGCCATCAATCCGCGCGGCGGTAAATTGACCTTGAAGAAAGGGAGTTTCTTCAAGGTCAGGATGATGGGAGGCTTCCTGTTCTGCCGTCCCAAGGGCGGCGGGAAGTACGACGAGATCGCAGTGCCGCCGGCGGAGTTCCGGCACGTTCAGTTCCTGCAGCTGAAGGTCGTGCCCGTCGACTGATCGGGCACGACGCGGGTCGAGGCATCGCGACCGTTATCGAGGAGCATCCGCGACTGGACCGAGAACCGAGGTGCTCTGTCCGGGTTGAACGAGGCCCTTCGGACCGCACCGGGTTTCCCTGAGATCGGCTGGTCTTGATCGGGCCGCCGAAGGATTCGATGACGGGTCGGCGTGCCCATCGGGCTCGTTGGGCGCAAAGTCTCGCGAGCTCCCAGTCATGGTGATCCACGGATACGGCCGGACCTTGCATGAGCCGGTCAGGCCGCGTGCTCGGTCGCCCGGCTCGAATTCGCCGGCGGGATCACGGATTGGGAGTCCACCCGGTTCCGGCCCGCCGTCTTCGCCGCGTAGAGCGCCGCGTCCGCGGCACGGAGCAGTTGCGGTGCGGTGATGCCCACATGCCGTAGCGCGCCGTGGGCTGCGGTGACCCCGATGCTCACGGTGACGACACCGCCATCCGGCAGGCCGGGATGGGGAATCGCCTGGTCCATCACCGCCAGCCGCAGGCTTTCGCCCACATCGCCGATCGTCTCGGCCGTGGCCCGGGGAACGAAGGCGGCGAATTCCTCCCCGCCGTAGCGGCAGACCAGGCCGCCCCAGCGGGCGAGATCGCGTTTCAGGGTGTCGGCGACGCTCACCAGACAGCCATCGCCCTCGGCGTGGCCGGCCGTGTCGTTGAGACGCTTGAAATGGTCGATATCGACGAGGAGCACGCCGAACCATTCGTGTCGGGTCGCGGCAAGCTCCCAATGTTCGTCCAGCTGCTCGGTGAAGAGCCGGCGGTTCGCCGCACCGGTGAGAGGGTCGGTCTCCGAGAGGATCGTGAGGCGGGCGCAGGCCCGGGCCAGTTCGTCCGCCTGTTCCCTCTCCCGCAGACCGAGGAGGAAACTCTTCTTGCGGTCCCATTCGCGCGAATAGGCGAGCTTGATCGGCACCAGGATGAGCGCCGCCACGAGGAGGGGCACGCCCGTATGCCCATCCGGTCCGAACCCGGACACGAAGACGAAACCGACATACAGCAGAAATGCCGATCCGCAGAACCACAGGCTGAACCGGAACGACAGGGGCGAGATCATCCCCACCACGAGGGGAACGATGGCGGCGAGGATGAGGTAGGTGTCGGCGTGCTCCTGCGGCACCATCCTGGCGCTGTTGAGGATGATCGCCATGTCCGCGAGTGCCGTGATCGTCGCGGCCGCTCCCTGCCGGCGCAGGGAGGGCCGCCCGCGCAAAGCCACGATCCACCCCAACGCGAGGGGAATGAAGACACCGACCGTCAACCCGGCGGGCACCGCGATCGCATCGCGGCCGAACAGATCGAAATCGATTTTCAACGAGATGATGTTGAAGAGGACGAAGACCAGCAGCCAGGACTGCAAGTACAGACCGCGCGGAGGCACGTCCTCGGCATGGTATTGAGCTTCGAGGCGCTGCGGCAGGCGAAGGCGATGCCAGGGCCGGCTCAATCCGACCTCGATGGACGTGGGCATCAGGTCACGACGCTCCGGCGCGGTTAGTTCAACTGTTCCGCCGCATCATAAAATGAGAGCACCGTAAACGCAAAGGTCCCCCTTCCCCGCTTCGGTTGGCGTTTCGACGGCGCAGCGACGAGGCGCGAGCCGATCGGGGGGACGCATCAATCGGAGCCGGGGCCTTTCGCAAAGCCGGCCAGGGTGAAGAGGTCGACGGACAGTTTGGCGCCGACGACGAAGGCATCCGGAATGGGCTTGCGATAGGTGGGAAACCGGGTCTGGTCCGGGTCGACGATGTATTGCAGGTTCGGCGTCAGGCGGATCGCGGGCGTGACCTGGATGCCGTAATTGAGCTCCATCATCACCTGCCGGCTCGGGATCTTGCGATCGATGCCCAGCGAGGCCTGGGCCAGCCGGATGTTCTGCAGGGCGAGATCGCTGAACGCCTGCGTGTTGATGACGAAGCCCAGCGTATCGAAGGGCCGGCCGGCGAAGGTGCCGGTCTGCAGGGCGCCGATCTCGAGGAAGTAATCCTCGTTGAGACGCCCCGACGTGCCGGCCATGGCGACGCCGAACAGGGTCAGCCCCTGGGGCGCGGTGGGGTCGGGCCGCCAGACCATCTGGTCGAACCGGGCATAGACGCCCGAGCGCCCGAACCGGGTGCCGAGGGGCAACCCGGTGAGAACCGCCGGCCGGCCGGTGACGTCGCGCATGGGATCGACATAGTCGGAGGCGTCGTACCAGCCGCCGATCCCGTAATTGCGCGGCAGGCGATCGTTGGCGAAGGTGGTGGAATAGCCGAGCTCGAACGGCATGATCGCGCCGGTGGCGCCCTTGGCGGAGAAATCGAGGCCGTTGTCGCCCGGCTGCTGGTGCAGCGGGTTCACTTCGTAGATTCCGCCATGGACGAACACCCTGTTGGTGAGCCAGGCCTTGGCGTGCGCGCCCCAGCTCGCCACCGGCCAGAAGGTGAAGTTCGAGGTCTTGAACACGAAGGTCGGGTTGCCGCAGGCGGAATTCGATTGAAAATTGCAGTAGATCGGTGAGTTGAGGAAGGCGATGTTGGCAACCAACCGCCCGAACTCGACATCGAGCCGATTGTCGAACAGCTTCTGCTGGTAGCTGAGCAGTGTGAGCCGCGTCGTCTGCCCGCCGCCGAAGATCTCCTGGACCGACGTGTTGTTGCCGATGGAATCGTCGGAGAGGCTGCGCCCGTGGCGGTTGGTGACCGCGATGTGGAACGAGCCGCCCGCGATCCCGGCGAGGCGGTCGAGGTCGCCGTCGATACCGAAGAAGAGCTGCCCGGCATAGGCCGAGCCCTGGCGGATGCCGCCGATCGGGTTCGCGGCTGCCTGGCCCGTGTAGTTGGCGCTCAACGCGAGTCCATTGCCGATATCGAACACGCCGACCGGCAGGGTCGCCGGGGTCGCGCTCTGCCCGAGGGTATCGGCGGCGCCGGCCGCGCTGTCGGCACCCGTGATGTCCTGGCCGTCCGGCTGGCCGGCGGTCGTGCCGCGCGGCGCCACCTGCGCGAGGGCCCCGGACGTCGTCGCCGCGCAAAGCGCGAGCGCTGCGAGTATCGTCGATCCTGCCTTCATCCTGTTCCCCCTCGATGATTCCGATGCTGTCGCGGGTCCGGTCCTGCTGCCGGCTCCGATGCGTGTCCCTCTCCCTCCGCGTGAGCGAGGGTCGGGAGAGGGGAGCGCGTTGTCCGGAAAGGTCGTCCCCTCTCGTGCTCGATGAGGGCTTTCAGGCCGACCGCTTCTTCAGCAGCCCCACCATCAGGCCCGTGACGACCGTCCCGGCCACGAGGGCGATGACGGCCCAGGGCAGGTTCGTGACGGCATTGGGGATCGGCAGCACGAACAGGCCGCCATGGGGCACCTTCAGGGTCACGCCGGCGGTGAGCGCGATGGCGCCGGCCAGGGCCGAGCCCGCGACCATGGAGGGGATCACCCGCAGGGGGTCGGCTGCCGCGAAGGGAATCGCGCCCTCGGTGATGAAGGCGGCGCCGAGCACCGCCGCCGCGCCGCCGGCCTCGCGCTCGGGTTGCGAGAAGCGGTTCGGGAACAGCCGGGTGGCCAGCGCGATCCCGAGCGGGGGCGTCATGCCGCCGAGCATCACCGCCGCCATGGGCGCGTCGACGCCGGAAGAGAGCAGGGCCGCGGCCGAGGCATAGGCGGCCTTGTTGATCGGGCCGCCCATGTCGACGGCCATCATCCCACCGAGGATCAGGCCGAGGACGAGGGCGCTCGCCCCCTGCATGCCCTTCAGCCAGTCGGTGAGGCCGGCCAGAATCGCGGCGACGGGCACGCCCACCACGTAGATCATCATCAGGCCGGTGATGGTGGTGGCGAGCAGCGGCAGGATCAGGACGGGTTTCAACCCTTCGAGATTCCGGTGCAGCCGGATGTGTCGATTGAGGAAGCGCGTGACGTAGCCGGCGATGAAGCCCGCCGCGATGCCGCCGAGGAACCCGGCCTGGAGGTTCGCCGCCAGCATGCCGCCGATCATGCCCGGTGCGATGCCGGGCCGGTCGGCGATGGAATAGGCGATGTAGCCGGCCAGGGCCGGGACGATGAGGGCGAAGGCCGCCTTGGCGCCGATCTCGCCCAGCGCGTAGCCGAGGCTGCCGGCATGGTCCGGCTTCATCGCGTCGATGCCGCCGACGGCGAAGGCCAGGGCGATGAGGAGGCCACCCGCCACCACGAAAGGCAACATGAAGGAGACGCCGGTCATCAGATGCTTGTAGGCGCCGGCCCTGCTCTCGGCGGCGGCCGGCCGGGATGGCCTCTCCTCCGTCTCGGCACTCTGCCCCTGGACCTGCGCTTCGGCGAGAGCGGTGGCGATCAGCCCTTTCCCGTCGCGGATCGCCGCCTTGGTGTTGGTGGCGTAGAGCCGCTTACCGGAAAAGCGCGAGCGGTCGACCCCGGTATCGGCGGCGATGAGGACGATGTCGGCCGATGCGATCTCGGCGGCGGTGAGGGCATCGCGGGCGCCCACCGAACCTTGCGTCTCCACCCTCACCTCGTGGCCCAGCGCCTGCGCGGCGGCCTGGATGCCTTCCGCCGCCATGAAAGTGTGGGCGATGCCGGTGGGGCAGGAGGTGACGGCGACGATCCGCATCCTGCCGCCCGCGTCGGGCGCTGCCGGCGCGGTGTCACTGCCCGCCAGGAAGCGACCGAGCACCGAATCGGCGTCGGTCAGCACCTCCTCGATACCGATCCGGACCTTGCGCATGGTGCCGAAACGACCCTCCCCGAGATCGCCCTCTCCGATCAGCAGGACGGAATCGCCCCGGGCGATGGCGGATTCGGCCAGCGGATTGCCGCCGACCCCCTTGCCCCTGAGTTCGAGGTCGAGGGCCTGCCCGAGGCGGGCGGCGGCCTGGCGCAGGGCCTCACCGGCCAGCACCGCATGGGTGCCGAGATCCCCGCCCCCGACGACGGCCAACATCTGGGCCATGGTTTCCTCCGCCTGCTTCTACGTTGTTTGCTCGCACCGATGGTCCCACCCGACCACCTCATCCTGAGGTGACGGAGCGAAGCGGAGGCCTCGAAGGAGGGGTCCAGCTCGCTCCGCGATCCCTGGAGCCCTCCTTCGAGGCCCGCTGGCGCGGGCACCTCAGGATGAGGCCCTGGGTGGGACGTTCATGGTCTCGACCCGCACGGTCTCGACGATGGCGAGGATGGTCCCTCGGCTCGGCAGATTGGCGCCGCGAAGGGTCAGCTTGCCGGCGGCGAAGGCCAGCGCCAGCCGCGCGGTCTCGGCCAGGGGCAGGCCCGCATGGAGGCCGGCGACGAGGCCCGCCACCAGGGCATCCCCCGCCCCCACGGTGCTCGACACCTCCGTCGGCGGCGGATGGGCGAGGAGCGCCTCGTCCCGCGTGACGAAGAGGGCGCCCTCGCCTCCCAGCGACACCACCACGAGGGGAATGCCGCGGGCGACCAGGCCACGCGCCGTGGCGACGACCTCCGGCAGGGTATCGAGGGGCCGGCCGGCCCAGTCCGCCAGTTCCTGGCGGTTGGGCTTGATCACCTCGGGCAGGTGATCGGACGCGAGGGCCGCCGTGAGGGCCGGGCCGGACACGTCCAGCACCACGCGGACGCCGCGCGCCGTCAACAGCTGCGTCAGGGCCGCATAGGTCTCGACCCCGAGCCCCCCCGGCAGGCTGCCCGCGAGGACGACGAGGCTCCCCTCCGTGGCGACCTGGCGCAGGACCGCCCGGATGGTGTCGAGCGCACCCGACGTCGCGGCGAGGCCTGGCAGGTTGATGTCCGTGGTCTCGTTGGAGGCGGCGTCGAGGAGTTTCAGGTTGGTGCGGGTCTCGCCGGGGATCCAGGCGAAGCGGTCGTCGATCCCCTTGCGGGCGAACAGGGCCTCGAACGGGGTGGCGTTGTCCGAGCCGAGAATGCCGGTGGCCGAGACCTTCGAGCCCCAATCGGCGAGGCAGGAGGCGACGTTGACGCCCTTGCCGCCCGCATCCGAGCGCACGGCGCGCGCCCGGTGGACGTGGCCCGGCGTCAGGGCGTCGAGGGTGACGGTCTGGTCGATGGCCGGGTTGAGGGTGACGGTGACGATGGCGGCGCTCATGCCTCGGCTCCTTCGAGGGCGCGGACGGCGGCGGCGTCCTCCTGGTCGCAGGCGCGGGCGGCGAGCGCCCGCAACTCGCCCATCTCCGAGGCCCGGAGCCGCGCCTTCACGGCGGGGACGTCGCGGGGCGTCATCGAGAGTTCGTGGACGCCGAGGCCGGCGAGGAGGCTCGCCCCGAACGGATCTCCGGCGATGCCGCCGCAGACGCCGACCCAGCGCTCGTGCCGCGCCGCGCCCGCGCAGGTCATCCGGATCAGGCGCAGGACGGCCGGGTGCAGGCTGTCGGCCTCCGGCGCGAGCTCGGTGTTCTGGCGGTCGATGGCGAGGGCGTATTGGGTGAGGTCGTTGGTGCCGATGGAGAAGAAGTCGCAATATGTCGCCAGGGCGTCGGCCTGGATCGCGGCGGCCGGCACCTCGATCATGATGCCGATGGGCAGTGCCGGCGCGTCGAGTTCGGCGCGGATACGCTCGCAATGGCCGCGCAGGGTGGCGATCTCGGGGATCGAGGTGATCATCGGAAACATGATCGACAGCGGGGCGTCCTTGCCCCCGGGCGCGTCGGCCGCGATCCCGTCCCTCGCGGCGCGGTAGAGGGCGCGCAGCTGCGGCTCCATCAGGTCCGGCCGGCGCAGCAGGAGGCGCGCGCCGCGCACGCCGAGGAAGGGGTTCTCCTCTCTCGGCAGGTGGAGATGCGCCACCTGCTTGTCGCCGCCGATATCGAGCGCCCGCACGATCAGGGGCCGCCCCTCAAGGGCGCGCAGCATGGCGCGGTAGGTGGCGTATTGATCGTCCTCGGAAGGGGTGTCACCCCGTTCCAGGAACAGGAACTCGGTGCGCATGAGGCCGACGCCTTCGGCGCCCTGGTCGAGGGCGAGCGGCACCTGCTCGGAATTGTTGACGTTGGCGCCGATGGCGACGGAATGCCCGTCCCTGGTGCGGGCGGGGAGCGCGCGCTCGCGCGCTTCTTCCTCGGCAATGGCGCGCTGGCGGTCGCGCCAGTCGCGGGCCGAGGCGAGGTCGGCCTCGCTCGGATCGAGGTAGAGCCGGCCGGTGCCGCCGTCGAGGATCGCCGATCCGTGGTTCTGCAGGGCCATCAGCGTCGGCCCACCGGCCACCATCGCCGGGATGCCGAGGGTGCGGGCGAGGATCGCGGTATGCGAGGTCGGGCCGCCCTGGGCCGTGGCGAGGCCGATAACGCGGGACGGATCGAGCCCGGCCGTGTCGGAGGGCGCGAGATCGGTCGCGATGAGGATGCAGGGCACGTCCGGCAGATCGTGGCCGCTCTTAAGGGAGGGGTCGATCTGCGCCAACACGCGCCGGCCGACATCGCGCAGATCGGCGGCGCGGGCGGCCAGGACCGGGTTGCCGAGGGCCGAGAGCCGCCCGGCCATCCGCTCCACCGCCGCGTTCCAGGCAAAGGCGACTCCGTGGCCCTCGACCATGAGCTGGCAGGCCAGCGTGATCAGGTCGGTATCGGCGATGAGTTCGCCCTGAGCGCGGAAGATGCCGGCATCGGCCTTGCCGAGGCGGCGCTCGGTATCGTCGGCGAGCGCCCTCAACTGACCTCCGGTGGTGGCCAGCGCCGCGTGCAGGCGGTCTCCCCCCGTGGTGAGCGGCTCTGGCTCGTCCGGCACCGCGATCTCGGCGGTGGCCAGCACATGGATCGGACCGATACTGATTCCGGGGCTCGCCCCGATTCCCGCGATGGTGCGCGGCGAATCGGACGGGTTCCATCCGGCGATCGGCCCGGCCGCCCTGGCGGCGGCGTCTTCGGCGGCCTTCGCGGACGCTTTTTCGCCTGCGGTGAGAGAAGTGACTGCGGCGCAGACCTTTGCCAGCGCCCCGGCCTCGTCGTCGCCCTCGGCCGAGATGGTCACTTCGTCGCCGCAGCGCAGGCCGAGCTGGAGCAGGGCGATGAGGTTCTTGGCGTCGGCGATCTCCGATCCGTGCCGGACCTGGATGCGGGCCGGGCAGAGCCGCGCCACCTCGACCCAATGCGAGGCCGGCCGGGCATGGAGACCGGTGGGATAGTCCACGGTCCAGTCGAAGCGCTGGCGCAGGTCGGCGGCGGGGCCGGCCGAGCCGGTCACGGACGCATCCTCGGAGAGGGCCGCCGCGATGTCTTCCTTGGCGCCGGTCTTCCGCAGGGTGGCGAGGCGCGCCTCGTCCTGGATCAGCCGCGTGAGCCGGCGCAGGATCGTGATGTGGGTGTCCGATTGCGCCGCGATGGCGACCACGAGATGAGCGATCTGGCCATCGTGCCACGCCACGCCGTCCGGCACCTGAAGGATCGCCAGCCCGCTCTCGCGCACCAGATGGCGGTCGTCGACCATGCCGTGGGGGATGACCACGCCGTGGCCGAGATAGGTGTTCGCCACCGTCTCCCGGCGCAGCATGCTCGCGCCATAGGCCGCATCGATGCAGCCCCCCGCCACCAGCAAGTGCGACGCCTCGCGGATGGCGTCCTCCTTGGTCGCGGGCGTCGCGCCGAGGCGGATCAGCAATCGGGGTGTCAGGACCGGCGTCGGTGCGAGCATGGCGTGCCCTCCCTGTTGTCGTTGGTGGCAATGAAAACGTTTTCACTCTTCCTGTCAACGATGACCGGCGAAATAATTCAGCTTACCGCCTTGCCGGCTTGGAACGGGAATGCCAGAACGTCGTCATGGTGCTGAAAACGTTTCCTCCCGCCTGAGGCCGTCCCCATGACGATCGGCATCCGCGACGTCGCCCGCGCCGCCGGGGTCTCCACCGCGACGGTCTCGCGCGCCCTCGGGCGCGGCCCCGTCAGCGAGGCCTTGAAGCGTCAGGTGGAGGAGGCCGTGCGCCTCACCGGCTATCGCCCGAACCTGTCGGCGCGGCGCCTGCGCTCGCAAGCGACCCGGACCATCGGGCTGATCGTCGCCGACATCCGCAACCCGTTCTTCACCGCGGTGAGCCGAGCCGTGGAGGATGCGGCCTATGCGGCCGGCATGCGGCTGATCCTGTGCAACACCGACGAGGATCCCGACCGCGAGGCAATGTATCTCCGGCTGATGGAGGAGGAGCGCGTCACCGGCGTGATCTTCGCGCCCACGCGGATCACGGCGGACAGGCTCGCCGCCCGCGACCTCGACGTCCCCGTCGTCTTCATCGACAGGACCGGACCGCCCGGCGCCCATGACAGCGTCGTCCTCGACAACGAAGCCGCCGCCGCCCTCCTCGTGGACCATCTGATCGGGTGCGGCTACCGGCGGATCGGCGGCCTGTTCGGCTCCACCTCGTCCACCGCCCGGGAACGCCAGGCCGGCTACGAGACGGCGATCCGGCGCGCGGGCCTCGTGCCCGACATGCGCTCGGCGCCACCCAACGCCGCCGCTTCCGAACTCTGCGTCGGCCGCTGGCTCTCGGAGGCGACGCCGCCCGACGCACTGATCCTCTCCAACGGGCTGATGCTGATGGGGGCGGTGCGCGCCACGCGGTCGGCGGGCCTCGGCGTACCGGACGATCTCGGCCTTGCCGGGTTCGACAACGATGCCTGGACCGACCTCGTCGAACCCGGCCTCACGGTCATCGAGCAACCCGTCGCCGAGATCGGCGCCCAGGCCATGTCGCTCCTGTTCGACCGCCTGAAAGCGCCGGACCAGCCGATCCGCAAGGTCACCCTGAGCGGACGGCTGGTGGTGCGGGGGTCTTCGCAGCGGGGGTGAGAGAGCGGCGGGTTGCCCGTTGGTGTGCAATAAACTCTGGTTCGATTGGGTGCCGTCGACCTAAAAGTCGACGATGGATCGAGCTTGACGATGCTGTCGCTCGATGATCTCTTGCAGACGGGCTGATGCAGCCTGCCGCTCGCGCCCCTGGGTACGGTGAATGCATCGAAGGATAAGGTCGCGATCCCTCAACCAGGGTCGGCCGGTCGGCAAGGCGAGCACTGACAGCGTGGTCGATCCGGTACGGGGATCAGTATGCCCACTGTTGAAGATGCAAAGTCCATGGCCCGAGCCATGGAGGGCGCATTGCGCGCCAAGAACGTCACCCTCTCACACGGCGAATGTCTCGACATCGTTGCTCGCCAGTTTGGCCTCAAGGACTGGAATGTCCTGTCAGCCCAAGCCAAGCGGTATGAAGCTACCGCGCAGCGGCGGGCTTCTCAGCTAAAGGGATGGGCATTCCTTTCCGAGCACCCGGATGTGTATGATCACGGGGCCGACGACGATCCTATCGCCCCTGGCGGCGGAACGGCGGTGATCCGTCTCGATCCCTTGCTTGGGCCACGCCGTTATCCCGAGCATTCTCGCGCCTTCGGATGCTACACGCAGACCATCTCGGCCGTGCCGTTCCATGGCAAGCGGGTGGAGATCAGCGGCAATCTACGCTGCCAGGATGTGAGCCATGGGGCGACACTGTGGGCCAGGGTGGACGGCATGCCGGGACATACCCTCAGCTTCGACAACCTTAAGGACGCCTCGGAGGGTTGGTTGTTCGGCACCATGTCCTGGATCGACCGGAAGATTGTTCTGGACGTTCCCGCCGATGCAATCTCTCTCCACTACGGCTTTTTCCTGAAAGGCAAGGGAGCACTCTGGGCGGCCGATTTTAAGGTCGAAGAGGCACTCGCCGAAGCGCAGCTTACGTCGTCGCCGCCGGTGCAACACCGGAGAGCGCCTGCATGGCTCACTCCGACGAACCTGCAGTTTTCTGATGTGATCGACGTCCCGGCGATTGCTTCCTGATTGCATCTTCGTGGCTAGAGCAGCCGCGAGGTACGATTCGCATGGGCGACGGAAGTCACGTCGACCATGCGAACTGGATTGATTAAGGCCGTTCCCTTCCCCTCACAAACGCATCCCTACGCCCCCGCAAACAACTCCGGCCGTCGCAGCCGCAACGCGAAAAGCAAAACGAGGGTCTTCATGTCGGTGATCTCGCCCCGGTCGCTCATGGCGGCGAGGGTGGCGAGGGGCATCTCGTGGACGGTGATGGTCTCGTGCTCGTCGGCGAGACCGCCGCCGGGGCCGGAGCGGTCGGCGGCGGTATAGGCGCCGAGGAAGAGGTCCATCTGTTCGGTGGAGATGCCGGGCATGGACCAGCCGGTCGTCAGGCGTTCCAGGGGGCCGAGGCGGACGCCGGTCTCCTCGAACGCCTCGCGGCGGGCGCCGTCCTCGGGCTCGGATTCGTCGAGGAGCCCGGCCGGGACTTCGAGGAGCGACAGGGTGCCGGCGGCAAAGAAGGTGGGCGGCCGGAACTGCTCCACCAGCAGGGCCACGCGGCGCTCGGGATCGTAGGGCAGCACCCCGACCGCGCGGCCGTGATCCTCGATCTCGCGGGTCAGGCGCGTGCCGTCCGGCATCGTGACCTCGGCCACGAGAAAACGGCTCCAGCCATCGTGCAAGATGCGGGTGCCACGGATCACCGGCGCCATCGATTCGTTCCCGTCTTCCGGCCGCGGGCGGTCGCGCGGCCTTCTTCGGGATCACCTAACCGCGAGTTGCCGCATCAATGAGGCGAAGACGGTGCGGAATGAACGAGTTTTCAGGCGCCGCCCTTCTCGATGGTGAAGCTGAAGACGCCGTCGTCCCGGCCCTGACCGACGAGACGATCGCCCTCCTGGGTAACGAGATGGGGGATGTCGATCACCGAGACCGGATCTGTGCAGAGGATGGTCAGCTGCGCCCCCGGTTCCAGGCCGCGTAGGGCCTTGCGGGTGCGCAGCACCGGCAGGGGGCATTTCAGGCCGCTGAGATCGAGGACGGGCGGCGCGTCGGTCATATCAGCCCCGCGATACGAAAACCCCGCCCGAGGCCGGAGCCTGGAGCGGGGCGTGAGCCGAAGACGAGGCTCGGTAAATGATGTCAGTAGCCGTAGGCCGGATAGCCGTAGGCCGGGGCGTAGCCATAGGCGGGCGCGTAGCCATAGGCCGGGGCATACCCGTAGCCGGGTGCGTAGCCGCGGTCGTAATAGCCGTAGCGGGGAGCCTGGCTCGCCGCGATGGCGCCACCGATGATGCCGAGGGCGGCGCCCGCAGCGATAGCTCCACCGATACCGGGTCCACGGCGATAGCCGCCGCCGTAATAGCCGCGACGGTAGCCGTAGCCGCCGCCGTAATAGCGGCCGTAACGCACGGTCTCCACGGCCGAACCGCTGCCGGCGACCTGCGCCGAGGTCAGCGCGGGCATCGGGGCGGCCTGTGCGCCGGAGAGAGGAGCTGCCGCCAGACCGACGGCGGTCGAACCGGCAAGGACCAGGGACATGATGCGCGACATGCGTGCGATCTCCAATTACGAGTGAACCTGATCCGTAAAAACACCATCTCCGATGAACCGTTCCGGAACAGACGAGGCACTATCGGCCGGACGTGTGCTCCGACACAATTGTCGTGACCAGAAGATGTGGTTTCATGGTCAATGCCGTCTCTTCAGAACACGCATTCGGTGAAGGCCGGCTCCACGGAACGCCGCCACGGACCTTCGTAATCGGCGAGCCTGTCCTCCGCCCGCGAACGACCGCTGGCGACAATGGCTTCCAAAGGCTGCAGATGATGTGTCTCGTCGCGCCCCTGCTCATCGCGGCGCCCGCGCGCCTCGAGGCCCTTGCGGGCGATGGCCAAGGCTTCCGCCGCCACGGTTCCGAGGCTGCGGCCGGCGATCGGCGTGGCGAGGCCGAGGCGCGGGACCATGGCGCGCAGGCATTCCCGCTCGGAGGCGCTCCAGGCCTTGGCGATGTCCCAGGCCGCTTCGAGCCCGGCCTCGTCGTAGAGAAGGCCGACCCAGAAGGCCGCCTGCGCGACGATCATGTCCGCGCCGCCCACATCCGAGCCGCGCATCTCGATGTAGCGCTTCAGCCTGACCTCGGGGAAAGCGGTGGAGGCGTGGTTGGCCCAGTCGGACATCGTGGCCCGCTCGCCGGGAAGGGCCGCGAGGCGCCCATCCATGAGGTCGCGGAACGAGGCGCCGCTGACGTCGTGATAGGTCTCGCCGCGCTTGACGAAATACATCGGCATGTCGAGCAGCCAGTCGACATAGGCCTCGTAGCCGAACCCGGCCTCGAAGGCGCGGGGCAGCATGCCGGTCCGGTCGGCGTCGGTGTCGCGCCAGATCTCCGAGCGGCGGGAGAGGAAGCCGTTGGGGCGGCCATCGGTGAAGGGAGAATTGGCGAACAGAGCCGTCGCCACCGGCTGCAGCGCCAGGGCGACGCGCATCTTGGTCGCCATGTCGGCCTCGGAGGAGAAGTCGAGATTCACCTGCACCGTGGCGGTGCGCAGCATCATGTCGAGGCCGAGGGAGCCGACCTTGGGCATGTAGCCGGCCATGATCTTGTAGCGGCTCTTGGGCATGACCGGCGTGCCCTCGCGCGTCCATTTCGGGCTCATGCCGAGGTCGAGGAAGCCGATGCCGAGGGGATCGGCTGCCCGAGCGGTGGCTTCGAGATGGATGCGCAGCTCACGCTCGGTGGCGTGGACGTCCGGAAGCGGCGCGCCGGAGAGTTCGAACTGCCCGCCGGGCTCGAGGGAGATCGCACCGCCATCCGCGCCGGCGAGGCCGATCAGGTGGCCCGCATCCTCGATCGCCTCCCAGCCGGTCTCGCGCGCGACGCCTTCGAGCAGGGAGCGGATGCCGGTCTCGCCCTCGTAGGGGACGGGCGAGTTGCCGTCCCGGTAGAACGGGACCTTCTCGTGCTCGGTACCGACGGCGAAGCGCTCGCGCGGTTTCTCGCCCTCGGCGAACCACGCGATCAGTTCGTCCCGCTTCGTCAGCGGTGTGGTGTCGGACGTATCGCGCGCCATGCGCTGCCTCGTGGTGAAGGTCGTTTGTGGTGAGAGGCGCGCCGGACCGCAGCGGAGGAGCCTCCTGAGAGATGGCGACTCCTTAGTCCAGCGGCGAGGCAGGAACAACGTAGGCCAAAGGAGGCCCGCTCAGCGTGTGTCGCCGAGCACAGACTGCACCAGAGCCAGCGCCACCACGGCGGCGGTGTCCGCGCGCAGGATGCGTGGTCCGAGGGACAGCGCCACGGTGTTCGGCCGGGCGGCCATCATGTCCCTTTCCTCCGGCGAGAATCCGCCTTCGGGCCCGATCAGCACGGCCAGCGGCGGTGGCGCCGCCGGGTCCGCCGCCTCGCGCAGGGCCGCCACCGGATCGGCGACGGGGGCGTCTTCGTCGCAGAAGACTAGGAGGCGGGCAGGGTCGAGCTCCGCCAGGGCGACGGGAAGCCGGACCGCCTCGGGGAGATCGGGAATCGCCAGGATGCCGCATTGCTCGGCCGCCTCGATGGCGTTGGCGCGCAGGCGATCCAGGTTGATCCGCTCGCCCTGGGTGTAGCGGGTGAAGACGGGGCGGATGGTGCCGGCGCCCATCTCCACCGCCTTCTGGGCCAGGTAATCCAGCCTCGCGGTCTTCAACGGCGCGAAGAGGTAGTGCAGGTCGGCCCGCCCGGGCTGTGGGCGCAGACGCTCGACGACGATCAGTTCCGCGCTCTTGCGGCCGTTCTGGGCGATGCGGGTGCGCCACTCGCCGTCGCGCCCGTTGAAGACGAGCACCGGATCGTCCGGGCCGCGTCGCAGGACGTTCAGCAGGTAGTTCGCCTGCGCGCGTTCCAGCGGGAGAACCGTCCCTTCGCGGAGGTCCGGCTCGACGAAGAGGCGCGGGGCGGTGAAGTCGTAATGTGCCATGGATCGGGGTGGTCGCTCGCGGCACCACACCTGTCAACGCGTGAGGGAGGCCGAGGTGATGCGAAAGCGCAACAGCGTCGGATTATGTCGCGTTTCCCCAAGCGCATGTATTACCGCCCGTTTACGTCTCGAAAGACGCCACATTCCTATGGCGAGACGTCTTGCAGGATAGGCAATCGCTCCGGCGGCCACGAATTGGGCACCGGTGGGGATTGGGGGAGAGGGAAGCCTAGCTAATGTCATCGAAGACCATCGCGGCGGTCGCCGGAGCCCTGCTGGGTTCCGCCCTCCTCGCCGGCCCTGCTTTCGCGCAGAACGCGGAATGCGGCGACATCCAGAAGACGCTTCAGTCGCGCAAGGATCTCGTGGCCAAGGCGAATGCCGCCTCGAACTCGAAGAAGAAGATGACCCCGGCCGAGGCCTGCGCCCTGTTCGGCAAGCTGCAGGCCAACGGCAACGAGGGCGTCAAGTGGATCGCCGCCAACAAGGAATGGTGCTCGATTCCGGATTCCTTCGCCGAAGGCTTCAAGGCCGACCATCTGAAGGTCGCCGGCATCCGCACCAAGATCTGCGGCGTCGCCGCCCAAGCCGCGAAGATGGAAGCCCAGGCACGGGCGCAGGCCCAGAACGGCGGCGGCGGTGGCGGCATGCTCGGCGGCCCCGGCCTCACCGGCAGCCTGAAGATGCCGCAGGGCGCGCTCTGAACCTTGGCTGAGTCGCCGCGTCACGGCCTCGTTTCCGCATGGCGGGCGTGACCTCCCGGCCCGGTGCGGATGGCAGGGTCGCGGACGCGGTCGCCGGGCACTGGGTCGATCGCCTCGCCCCGCGCGGCCTGCGCCCCTATCTCAGGCTGGCGCGGATCGACCGTCCCATCGGATGGTGGCTGCTGCTGCTGCCGTGCTGGTGGTCGGCCGCCCTCGCGGCGCTCGCCGGCCACAAGCCGTTTCCGGACCCGGCCCATCTCGTCCTGTTCCTCATCGGCGCCATCGCCATGAGGGGGGCGGGGTCGACCTACAACGACATCGCCGACCGCGACCTCGACGCTCAGGTGGAGCGCACGCGCTCGCGCCCCCTCCCCTCCGGGCAGGTGCGGACACGCTCCGCCGCGATCTTCCTGGTGCTGCAGGCGCTGGTGGGGCTGGCGGTGCTGTTGCAGTTCAACCGTACCGCCATTCTCGTCGGCATGGCGTCGCTCGTGCCGGTGGCGATCTATCCGTTCATGAAACGGGTGATGTCGATGCCCCAGGCAGTGCTGGGCCTCGCCTTTTCGTGGGGCGCGCTGATGGGGTGGGTCGCCGCCTTCGGCGATCTCGGCGCCCCGGCGCTGCTGCTCTATGCCGGCACGGTGGCGTGGGTCGTCGGCTACGACACGATCTACGCGGTGCAGGATATCGAGGACGACGAGATCGCCGGCATCCGCTCCTCGGCCCGCTTGTTCGGACGCGGTTTGAGGCCGGCCATCGGCCTTTGCTACGCGGTTTCGGTCGCTTCCATCGCCGCCGCATCGACCCTGGCGGGGGCCGGTCCCGTGGGCGCCCTCGGCGTCACCCTCTTCGCCCTCCATCTCGGATGGCAGGTCGTCCGTCTGAAACCCGGCGACGGGCGCGGGGCGCTCAGGCTCTTCCGCTCCAACCGCGATGCCGGGCTGATCCTCTTTGCCGGACTGGCGGCGGATGCCGTCTGGCAGGGGCTGTCCTGAGCCCGATCCGGCCTCAGGACAGGGCGCCGCCGACGATCTCGTTCTCGCCGCGATAGATCAGCGGACGCACGGGCAGCACGCCGGTCTTGCGGCGGACGAGGAAGCGCGGGCGACGGCCGTTGAGCAGGCCGTGGCGGCGGCGGGCGCGAGTGGTGCCGAGGGCGACCCGGCCGAGCTGCCGCGACACGACGGCGAGGGTGCCGTCTTCCCGCACGATCATCCGCGGCAGGCCCGTGCGAGCCGAGCAATCGCGCCAGATCGCCACGACGTCCTCGTCACCGTAAGGGCCGAGGCGGCCGAGCGTGGTGCCGGCGCCATCCACCAGAAGAAGCGCGAAACGGTCTTCGTCGCACGCATCGCTGTCCTCGGAGGCGAAAGCGAGGGCGACGCCGACGGCTTCGGTGCCGCCACCGATGCGGCCGGTGATCGGAAGCGACGAGGGGGAAAACGTCGTGGTGGGCAGCGTGACACCGTCCTGGAGGCAGGCATCCGCAGCGGTGCCGACAGTTGTCTCGGTCTGATTCATGTTTGAGAAAGTGTTCATCGGATCGACGCCCTGTTGGTGTGGTTGGCCTCTTGAGGGCCGCCTCTTATGACAAGCAGAATCACGTCTAACCTCATCACGCCAGCTTAATAGCCAGAGTTAAGCGATGGTGGATGGGCCGGAAGCGTTCGGAATGCTCAACACTTCCTTGCCGCATTCGTCAGGATCCGGGGGCATCGCCCGCGCGCGATCCTTGTGGGCGTCGCGGGCTCACCCTACAAAGAAAAGGGTCCCTTGCACCGCCCTGCGCGTGGAAGACGGATTCGCCACCGCCACCGATAGAACCCCGACGATCCGGAGACGCATGTCCGACACGATGTCGCCCAAAGCCGCCCAGGCGCTGCTTCCCGCCCTGAGGGAGGCGATCCGTGAGGCGGCGTCCCTGGCCCTCCCCTTCTTCAGGGCGGGGGCGCAGACGACCGCGCGGACATGGTCGAAAGCCGGCGGGTCGCCGGTGACGGAAGCCGACGTCGCGGTGGATACGTTCCTGAAGATCCGCCTCAGCGCGCTGCTGCCCGAGGCGGCCTGGCTGTCGGAGGAGACCAGCGACGATGCCATCCGGCTCGGCTCGGACCTCGTCTGGATCGTCGATCCCATCGACGGGACACGGGCCTTCCTCACCGGCCATCAGGACTGGTCGATCTCGGTGGCGCTGCTGGCGGGCGGACAACCGATCCTCGGCTTCGTCCACGCACCGGTGACCGACCGGTTCTACGAGGCCGTGGCGGGGGGCGGGGCGACCTGCAACGGCGTGCCGCTGTCCGTCTCGACCCAGACCGGCCTCACGGGGGCGAAGGTGACCGGACCGAAGCCGATGATCGACAAGCTCGCGCGTGGCGGCTCGACGAACGGCGAGGCCCTCGATGTCCAGATCGTCCCTCGGGTGCCGTCCCTCGCCTTGCGGGTGGCGCGGGTCGCCGAGGGATCGATCGATGTCGGCCTGGTCTCGTCCGATGCGCGCGACTGGGATCTTGCCGGGGCGGATCTGCTCCTTCGCGAGGCCGGCGGATCGGTGAGCGACCTGAAGGGAACCCGCACGACCTACAACCGCCCGGACCCCGTCCACGGCGCGCTGATCGCGATGTCGGACGGCTTGCGCGACGATGTCGTCGCGGCCCTGACGCGGGGCTAGGGCGGCCTTCGCCAACGGGGACGCGGGCTCGCCAAAGGCCGAGCCTCACCACGGGGCTCCAGGCCCTGTGGACGAAGACGCCGGCGATCACGATGGCATCTCCGCTCAGGCTGTGTTCCGGACGCACTCGGAGGCAAAGCCCGGTCAGATCAGCATGGCCCCGCGACCGGACGCGACGACAGGGGCAATGCCCGCGTAGAAGAACGGGATGCTGTCCTCGGGGCCGTTCACCACGCGACCCCTTACCTTGGCCATGACGCAGACACCGATTTCGGCCTCCCCTCTGCCGATGGCCAGAACGAAGGGATTGTCTTTGTCGCCCCGCAGGTAGCGTCCGCCGAACGCACGGCGCGCGACCTCGAAGACATACGCCGATGTCAGGAAATGGAGATCATCCGGAAGCGGCTCGCGCCTGCGATGAAAATCATCGAGCACTTGGTCGACCAGGGCAAGGGACGCCTCGCTGTAATCGAGTTTGCTCCCATCGATCGGCGATCCGGAATGCGAGAAGGCCGCGACGAAGTCCGCCGCTTGCCACTCCATGCCTTCCTCAATGCTCGTGGGCATCCCGTTCGAATTCGGGATGCCCTGATTGACCTTGTCCCTCCACGGGGCGAACGGATTGGTTCCACCGGAGAACGATCCGAACAGCTTTCTCAGAAAGCCAAACATATCGCCTGTGCTCCCGGTGTTTGCTCTGTCGGAATTAGCGGGCTCAAGATCGTCCGACGCCGTTTGTCCTGCAATGGTCCCAGCGAAAGACGTACCGGTTCCGCCGGCACCGAGATCGTTCGACCACTCGGACTGCCTCTTAGGTCAATTGACGCGAGAATGGCAAAGCCGGAGCCCGCCTCCCGGCCGCCTGGAGCAGTGCTGGTCCCGGCGGTAGCAGCGCCGGCATGGTCTAGACATGCGAACGCCGAGCTCGGTGAGGAACTCGGCGTGAAACGTCGTGAGGCGCGAGGAGACTATCCCCGGCGCGGGAAGGCCCCGATCAGGCGTGTTCGCGAACCGCGACCACGTCGGGAGCCACGCCCAGCCGCTCGGCCAGATGCCAGCGCAATTCACGGGGCGAGTGATAATTGTAAGAGGTGTCGATGAGGTGGCTGAGGTCGATGTCCTGCGCTTCACGCGACGTCGTCTGCTTCAGCTTTCCTACCTTGAAGGTCGCCGCATCGGTGATCGGCGAACGGACGCCGCGGCGTCGGGTATATTCGAACAACATGTTTTCTTGTAATCTTTCAGATTTTCTTGGTGTGCGAAACGACGAGCTTTGCCTCTCGTTCCGTAAGTCAAAGGATTTTGGGGTTGCGGATGGGTCATCCCTGAAACGAGCTCGTCTCCCCAGAGGAGCGCGTCGGGATGCCGGCGAAGCCGGCGCTTGGCGCCGGTGGTGACGCCAGCCCCGAGGGCTGGCGCCGGGTGCGTCAGGCCGCCTGGAGGTTACCAGCCGAATCCTTGCCGCTGCGCTTGTCGGTCTGGATCTCGTAGGAGACCTTCTGACCTTCAATGAGATTGCGCATTCCCGCGCGCTCGACAGCGGAGATGTGAACGAACACGTCCTTGCCGCCGTCATCGGGCTGAATGAAGCCGTAGCCTTTGGTTTCGTTGAACCACTTAACAGTGCCGGTATTCACGAATAGAACCTCGTATCGTTCGTTGACCAAACACGCGTATCTGCTCGAGACACCCGGCGCCGGTCCTCTTTTACATTTGACGGGATCAGCAGGTCGTGAGACGTGCGAGGCACGTTGTGTTCGGCTCACTGACGCCCGCTGAGATCCATGTAGGCGCATTGTGCGGCGGCAACAAGGCATCCGGCTGGATCTTGCCTGTCGGATCGACGCACCGCCCTCTCATGCCGCACGATGCGAGCCCCGTGGCGAACCCCGTGTTTTTCGGTCCGCGACGTGCATATATGAGTTCGGCTCCAGGCAGTTAGGCGACGCAATCAGGCGGTTCATGGCGGGCATCTCGGTTTCCCTCGAAGGCGCGAACATCCAGCTCTCGTTCCAGAAGGACGATCAGGCCACGGCCGTCGTCATGGATGCCCGTGCGGCCCGTGCCCTCGTGCGCGCGGTCGGGCATCTGCTGACCGCGATCGACGAGCCGGACGAGGTCGACCCGCCGGACGACCTCGCCGACGAGGACATCGCCATGCTGGAAGTCACCTCCTCCGCCATCGAGGTGGGAACCGACGAGAAGGGTCAGGCCGTCGTGGCCCTCCAGGCGGGGCCGCTGCCGCCATTCCAGCTGCGCCTGACGGACGAAGAGGCCCGTCACGTTGCGACGAGCCTCTCCGAAATCCTCAACGCCCCCCGCGATGTACGCGCATCGCATGGGGATCACTGACGGAACGGTTACATCCGCACGCCCGGGTCCGTCGGACCGCCGGGCAGATAATCGGGCTCGGAGCCCGGCCCCGCCGGCTCGTCGATGCCGGGATCGTCGACGGGATAGGGGGTCCGCGGACCGGTCGGTCCGATATCCGGAGCCTCGTCCGGCGGCAGCGGCGGGGGCGGCAGGTCGCCGGGAATTCCCCCCGGGAGCGGCTCGGGGATCGGTAGGCCTGGATTGGCCATGCAGCGTCTCCTTCGCTTTGAGGTGGATCGGTCGGTGTGCCGGAGAAACCCACCCCGGCAGTCGCCAGTTCCAGCCCGATGCGGATTCGAGCGTTGCGCTGCCACCGAGGCTGCATTGCATCTCCCCGGAACCAGGAACCCGCCATATCGGCTACCAGTTCTTCCGCCATCATTCGTGACACGTGCGGAGATCAATCATGTCCGACATCAAGCAGTCGAAAGTTCTCATTCTCGCCACCGACGGTTTCGAGGAAACGGAGCTGACGGTTCCGCTGCAGACCCTCAAGAGCGCCGGGGCGAGCGTCGTCGTCGCCTCGCCGAAATCGCGCGAATCGCGCGAATCCATTCGCGCCTGGGACAAGACGGATTGGGGCAAGAACGTCGCGGTGGACAAGGATCTGGAAGACATCGACCCGGCGGATTACGACGCCCTCGTGCTGCCGGGCGGCCAAATCAACCCGGACAAGCTCCGGCTCGAGCCGAAGGCCCTCGACGTGATCAAGACGTTCCTCGTCTCCGGAAAAGTGGTGGCCGCGATCTGCCACGCGCCGTGGCTGCTGATCGAGGTGGGGGTCGTGAAGGGGCTGAACCTGACGTCGTTCTCGTCGATCAGGACGGATGTCATCAATGCCGGCGGCCAATGGCGGGACGAGGCGGTGGTGACCGACAAGGGCATCGTCACGAGCCGTAATCCCGGCGATCTCGACGCTTTCTGCGCCAAGATCATCGAGGAGATCGAGGAGGGCAACCACGGCGCTCGCCGCCTGGCCGCCTGACACTGGGCCTCGGGACGCTAGAGCGCTCTCCGCCGAAGTGGATGCCGGTTCGGCGAAAAAGAGCGCGGCAAAACAAAGGCCTAGAGATGTGCCCCGACCCAACGTGGTCGGGCGCTGCTCTAGGCCCTGACCGGCCGGCGTCCCTCTCAGCCCCGCGAGGGGCCGTCCTCGCCGGTGACTTCGACGACCATGGCGGACGAGAACGGGCGCCCGTACTCGTCCCGGCCCTCGACGCTGATGCGATGGCTGCCGGCCGGAATGTCGCCGCGGAGGCGCGCGACCCAGATGTGGCTCGACGGTTCGGCCTTCACCCACGGCTTCTTTGCTTCCGGATAGCGCAGGAAGACCTCGGCGACGAACGGGTCGGGCCGCCGCGTGCGCACCATCTCGACGGCCGGACCGTCGTCGATGCGGTACCGGACGCTGGTGCGCGGACCGCCGTCGAAGACGTTCACCACCAGATTTGTCGCCCCGACGCTCTCGCGCGGCACAGGCGAGCGCAGGGTCTGCATCGGCCGGTAATCGCGCAGGACCTCACCGGCCCCTCCACGATATTGGCTCTCCAGCACGATTCTCATTCTCTCTTCCGGTTCGCCCTGGGCCGGTTGGTAGCGAGTGGTGTAGTCGGCGCCGTCGATGGACAGGACGTGGAAACCGTTGGGTGTCCCGTCGCGGCTGTCGGCCGAGGGAATGCCGGTGCGCGCGGAGGGGCCGCTCCACCACGATCCGGACACGGCGGTGAGGACGTGGTGGTGGTGGCTCCCGCTTGCGCCCGCGCGGGGGTAATGATGCTCCGTCGTGTGGGTATGGCCGGCGAGGCTGAGCACGGGTCGGTCACCCAGGAGGTCGAGCAGGCGCTCGCGGTCCATCACGTTCTGGCGCGGATCGGCCGGGTCGAGATCGGTGACCAGCGGGATATGCATCGCGATGACGACGAGGGTCTCCTTCGGCGTCATCGACAGCATGTTGGCGATGAAGGTCATCTGCCGCTCGCCGATGCGCCCCTCGTAGCGGCCGACACCGTCGCCCTTGCCCGAGGCGGCGCCCAGGTAATGCACGCTGTCGAGCATCAGGAAGAGGGCCTTGCCGTGGTGGAAGGCATAGTAGGGCGCGCCGTAGACCCGCTTGTAGGTCTCGCGGCTGTAGCGGGCGTCAGGCGCCTCGAAGTTGAGATCGTGGTTGCCGCCGATATGGAACCAGGGGATCCCGATGCGCCCCATGATGCGGTTGGAGCGGCCGTAGAACGACAGATCGTCGAACAGGATGTCGCCCGTGGTCATGCCGAAGGCGGCCTTCGTGCCGAGGACCCGCGTCACCGCCGTATCGCGGACATGGCTGAGCTCCACTGGGCTTTCCGGCTGCGGATCGGTGAACAGGATCACGTCGAACGCGTCCGGCTCCGGTTCGCGGGTCAGCGCGAAGTCGATGGAGGCGGGAAGCGGTCCGGTCGGGTCGATGCCGCGATAGCGCAGGCTTAGATCGGACGGCGTGCCCTGCGGCTGATGGATGTAGCTGAAGCGCGGAATGTTGTTCTCGTCGCGCGGCAGCGCGAAGCCGGCGGGCTTCACCACGAAGACGATATCGCCGTCCGAGACGTCGAGCGCGTAGCGGCCCTGGCCGTCGGTGCGGACCACGTCGCGACCGTTCGAGACGGCCACATCCGGGATGCCTGCCCGCCCCCCCGGAACCACTTCATAGACGGAACCCGTCGCGCGCTCCGACGACCGCGCCGCCGAAGGCGCCAGGGCGAGGACGGCGGCACCTGCCAGGGTTTCGCGGCGGGTGAGAGCGGGACGGTCAATCATGCGGCAGCCTGTTGCGACGGGTCGGCCGCACCGAACCACGCCCTCTTGACCATGGCGTGACGATAGTCGCGTCCGCCCTCAGTGCCTGGCTGCGGCCTTCTCGACCTTTGGCTTGTCGCCAGTGGCGCCCGAAAACAATTCGCCGAGGTGTTTCTGGTCGAGACCGCGTGTCACGTCCGCAAGTCGTTCGCGAGTTGGGGATTGCGCGCTGCGCGTGAGGATCGAACCGGTGGCGACCGGATCCTTCATCGCTGCGACGGGGGCCGGCACGGCGGTGGGCGCGCGCTGCACGCGCATGGCCCAATGGGCGGCGGTGGAAATCGCGGCAATGGCGACGATTGCCTTGATGCCACCGGTGAGAAGGCGTCGCATGCTGGAAAGCCCGAGACTACGCGGAGGAACGCGACCGGTTCCCCGGCCCATCTCACTTGTGCGAGAAGTCGGTAAACCATTTGGCCGCTGGCCGGCTCGGAGCCTGTCCTGAAATGGCGCGACCCGTCCGCCAGTACGATGAGCGTGGGCCATCAGCCACGGCGACGGTTCCTGTTCCCCGCGCCCGTGACACACTTGCCGCGACCCGGCCCACGAGGCCTCACAGGATCGACGCAGAGAACTGGTCCGCACCGCCCCGTCACGACAAGCCCTGCAACCGCGCCAGTCCGAGAGGGTTCGCGAAACCATCGGACGCATCGGCTGCGGGGATGGTGGGTGTAGACATCCTGACTTGAGCCGGCAACCAACCCGGCTGCATCAGGGCCTTTCCGCCGCAGCGGCGAAGGCCTTCAACTGCCCGACCTCGTCCCCGTCGCACTTGGCGGAGAGCCGTTCATAGACGCGCCCCGCGCCGTCGAACATCAGTCGGCCGCCATCGTCGTTCTCGAGAAAACTCGCGATCTCGTCCATCTCCGCGACCCAGCGATAAGCCTTCGGCACCATGTCGGGCAGGACGCGGGAGAACCGCGCGAGCAGTTCCGGCTCGCTTTCGGCGAGTTCGGCATGCAGCGCATTGGCCGCTCCGGCACGGCCTGCCGCGAGTACCATGACGGCGGCGAGCGCCGTCAGCCCCTTGTTGATGCCGGCATAGGACATTTTGAGCGCCGACGCCGCGCCGACGCCGCCCTCTACGGGTCGGACGTCCAGCCCCATTTCGCGCAACGCCACGGACGCCGAGAGATCGTCGCCGGAGACGTAGAACCGTGGCCCCCGTTCGCCGGATTTGGGCGGCGCTCCTATGATGGCGGCATCGATGAAGGGCGCGCCGGCCTGTCCGATCACGGCGGCGACGCCACGTTTCGTCACGACGTTGAGAGCGTTGCAATCGACATAGACCGGTTTGCGCACCGCTGCAGCGAGCAGCGGGGACAGGCGAATTGCAAGGTTCGCCGCCTCCGCTGGCGGGACGATGGAGAGGATGAGGTCGGCCTCGGCGAGGGCCGTCTCCTCCACTCCTTCCATTCCGGATTCCTGGGCGCGTGCGATCGTAACGGCGCTTCGACCGGCCAGAACGGTGAGGATACGGGCGCCGTTTCCGTGCAGTCGCGCTGCGATCGCACTGCCCATGGCACCAGGTGCGATGACAGCGATCGTCGCCATGAACGTCTCCTCCGAGTGAACCCACCCGGCTCGCATCTGACTCGCGTCAGACGTGAGTCGTCAAGTCGCGATTCACCCTCGGGTGGGTCAGCTCAGCGAGCCGCAGAAGCGCTGGATGCGGGTGCAGGCCTCTTCCAGCGCCGTGTTCGAGGTGGCGTAGGAGATGCGCAGGTTCGGTCCGAGGCCGAAGGCCGAGCCGTGGACGGCGGCGACACCCTCCGCCTGCAGCAGTTCCACCACAAAATCCTCGTCCGATTCGATGATCTTGCCCGACGGCGTCTTGCGCCCGATCGTCTCGGCACAGGACGGGTAGACGTAGAAGGCGCCTTCCGGCGTCGGGCATTTGAGGCCCTTGGTCTGGTTCAGCATGGAGACCACGAGGTCGCGGCGCTCGTGGAAGGCGGCGCGGAAACGGGCGAGATGCTCCTGCGTGCCGTCGAGGGCCGCCACCGCCGCCCATTGAGAGATCGAGGAGGCGCCGGAGGTCTGCTGGCCCTGGACGAAATCCATCGCCTTGATGAGGTGCTCGGGGCCGGCGGCGTAGCCGATGCGCCAGCCGGTCATCGCATAGGCCTTCGAGACGCCGTTCATGGTCAGGGTGCGGTCGTAGAGGCCGGGCTCCACCTGGGCCGGCGTCACGAACTCGAAATCGCCGTAGCAGAGGTGCTCGTACATGTCGTCGGTGAGCACCCAGACATGGGGGTGGCGCATGAGGACGTCGGTGATCTTCTTCAGCTCGTCGCGGGCATAGGCCGCGCCGGAGGGGTTCGACGGCGAGTTGAGGATGATCCACTTGGTCTTGGGCGTGATCACCCGCTCCAGCTCCTCCGGCTGGAGCTTGAAATCATGCTCCATGTCGGTCTCGGCGAAGACCGGCGTGCCGCCGCACAGCACCACCATCTCCGGATAGGAAACCCAGTAGGGACGCGGGATCACCACCTCGTCGCCGGGGTTCAGCGTGGCGAGGAGGGCATTGTAGATGACGTGCTTGCCGCCGGTGCCGACGATGGTCTGCGACGCCTTGTAGTCGAGGCCGTTCTCGCGCTTGAACTTCCGCACGATCGCCTCGCGCAGGGGCACGATGCCGGAGACCGGTGTGTACTTGGTCTCGCCGCGGCGGATCGCGTCGATGGCCGCGTCCTTGATGTGGTCCGGCGTGTCGAAATCGGGCTCGCCCACCGACAGGCTGATCACGTCCATCCCGCCGGCTTTCAGCTCGCGGGCCTTCTGTGTCATCGCGATGGTCGCGGACGGCTTCACCTTGGACAGGGCGTCGGCGAGAAAGCCCATGATGGTCTGCTCCGATCACGTCAGATGGGCGCCGATGCGCGCCTCTTCAAAAAGCGCGCGGACCCTAGTCCCGGAGGTGTGAGCCGGCAAGGCTGAGTCGCAGGCGGCACTGTGTCGAAAACGGATCGATCTCGCCCTGCGGGTCGAAACGGTCCCCATCTCCCCCCACCACCTCATCCTGAGGCGCTGCGAAGCAGCCTCGAAGGAGGGCTCCAGTTCCCATGGCGCCTCCTTCGAGGCCTCCGCTCCGCTTCGGCACCTCAGGATGAGGTGAAGGGTGGGAGGAACGGTGTCACCCGTACGTTCGCGACCGTCGATCACCGGACCATCCGTCGTGCGAGGAGAAAGGTGCCTTTGGAAACAAAGCCGCCACCCGCCCCACTCTTGGCAGGCCGGATGGCGGTTCGTTTTAGCCGGTGGCGCGTCCGTTCAGATGCCGCCGAACACCCACCTGAGCTTCGACAGGAACCCTCCGCCGGATTTCGCCGCACGCGCCGCCTCCGGCTCGTCCTCCACGGCCGACGATGGTGCCTCCGGATGGATCAGGCCGAGGGCCGCCGTATCGGTGGTCTCGCGGTCGATGAGGATGAAACCGCCGGTGTCGCGGTTCGCCGCGTAGGCATCGATGGCCACGGCGCGGTCCAGGCTGAGGGTCACGTCCGCGATGTCGTTGGCCACGAGGCGCGCGGCCGGAACGGGATTGCCGCTCTCCGGATCGATCCGCGTATGGATGGTCGTCACGGTGGCGTTCACCGTCACGGTGCCGATCTTGGCGAGCAGGGTGGCGCCGGGCAGCAGTTCGGTCTCCGCCGCCCAGAAGAGACGGGCGTCGAAACGGTCGCTCACCCGCATCGGCGCATCGGCCGTGACGATCACCGACCCGCGCGAGGCGTCGATCTCGTCGGCGAGGACGAGGGTGACGGACTGGCCCTCCACGGCATGCGGCAGGTCGCCATCGGCGGTGAAGATCCGGGCGATGGTGGAGGTCCGGCCCGAAGGCTCGACGATGATCGCGTCGCCGGGGGCGATGCGGCCGCTGGCGATCAGGCCCGAGAATCCGCGGAAGTCGGAGTTCGGACGGTTCACCCACTGGACCGGAAGACGGAACGGAGCGGCCTGCTCCTCGACCCGCACGGGCACTTCTTCCAGGTACTGCAGGAGCGGCGTTCCCGTGTACCAGGGCACGGCGGCGCCGGGCAAAACGACGTTGTCGCCGTTCTTGGCGGAAAGCGGGATGGGCCGGATCTCGGTGAAGCCCAGGGGCGCGGCGAACGCATCGAACGCCGCCGTGATCTCCTCGAACTTGCCCTGCGACCAGCCGACCAGATCCATCTTGTTCACGGCGAGGACGACGCGCTTGATCCCGAGCAGCGAGACCAGCAGCGCATGACGCCGGGTCTGGCGGGTCAGGCCCTGCCGAGCGTCCACCAGGATCACGGCGACATCGGCCGTGGAGGCACCGGTCGCCATGTTGCGGGTGTACTGCTCGTGGCCGGGCGTGTCGGCGACGATGAACGAGCGCTTGTCGGTGGAGAAGAAGCGATAGGCGACATCGATGGTGATGCCCTGCTCGCGCTCGGCCTGGAGACCGTCCACGAGGAGGGCGAGGTCGATCTCGGCGCCCTGGGTGCCGTGCTTGCGCGAATCGCGCTGCAGTGCCGTCACCTGATCGTCGAAGATCTGCTTGGTGTCGTGCAGGAGGCGGCCGATCAGGGTGGACTTGCCGTCGTCGACGGAGCCGCAGGTGATGAAGCGCAGCACTTCCTTGCTCTGGTGAGCGGCGAGGAAGCTGTCATAGCCGAAGGCTCCGGGTGACTGATGGATCGTCATCTTAGAAATACCCCTCCTGCTTCTTGCGCTCCATGGCGCCCGACCCGTCCTTGTCGATCACGCGGCCCTGACGCTCTGAGGTCCGGGCGGCGAGGGTCTCGCCGATGATCTCGGGCAGGGTCGCGGCATCGCTCTCGACGGCGCCGGTGAGCGGGTAGTCGCCCAGCGTCCGGAAACGCACGGACAGGTTCTGCGGGGTCTCCCCGGGGTTCAGGGGCAGACGGTCGTCGTCGACCAGGATCAACTGGCCGTCGCGCTCCACCACGGGGCGGGGCTTGGCGAAATAGAGCGGTACGATCGGGATCTGCTCCTGCTCGATGTAGAGCCAGACATCGAGCTCGGTCCAATTCGAGATCGGGAAGACGCGCAGGGATTCACCCCGCTTCTTCTTGAGATTGTAGAGGTGCCAGGGCTCGGCGCGCTGGCGCTTCGGGTCCCAGCGGTGCTGGGCCGTGCGCAGGGAAAAGATGCGCTCCTTGGCGCGGGACGCCTCCTCGTCGCGGCGGGCGCCGCCGAAGGCCGCGTCGAACTTGTACTTGTCCAGCGCCTGACGCAGTCCCTGCGTCTTCATCACGTCGGTATGGACTTCCGAACCGTGGCTGATCGGGCCGATGCCACGGGCCAGGCCCTCCTGATTCGTGTGGACGATGAGATCGAGGCCGAGCTCCTTGGCGCGCTGATCGCGGAACGCGATCATTTCCTTGAATTTCCACGTCGTATCGATGTGCATCAGCGGGAACGGCAGGCGTCCCGGCGCAAAGGCCTTCAGCGCCAGATGCAGCAGCACGGACGAATCCTTGCCGATGGAATAGAGCATCACCGGGTTCTCGGTCTCGGCGACCGTCTCCCGCATGATGTGGATGCTCTCGGCTTCGAGACGCTGCAGGTGAGTCAGACGCTCGGGCAGCGTTGCGGCCAGCGCGGTGGCGGCGCTCATCGGGCGATCTCCAGATTGCTGTTACGGGGTGTCGATTCGAATGCGGCGGCTTCCTGGCCCGGCTGAACGTTCGCCTCGGGCTGATGCACGTGAAGGCCGCATTCCTTCTTGGATTCCTGCTCCCACCACCAGCGGCCGGCGCGCTCGGATTCACCGATCTTCACGGCGCGGGTGCACGGGGCGCACCCGATCGAGGGAAAACCGCGGTCGTGGAGGACGTTGTAGGGAATGTAATTGTCGATGACGAAGCGGTCGACGTCGGCGCGGGTCCAATCCGCGAGCGGATTGATCTTGATAAGCCCGCGCGCGTCGTCGGCCTCCGCCAGGGGCGTGTCCGAACGGTTGGCGGATTGGCCCGCCCGCAGACCCGTCAGCCATCCGGCGGCGCCGGCAAGGGCGCGGCTCAGCGGCTCGACCTTGCGGAAGCCGCAGCAGGCTTGCCGGGCCGCGACCGAATGGCGAAAGCCATTGATGCCCTCTTCCCGCACGAATGATTCTTCCGAGACCCGCTCGGGTGCATAGGCCTGGATGCGGATGCCGTAGGCGGATTCGGTCTCCGCCCAGACGTCGTAGGTCTCGGGGAAGAGCCGGCCCGTATCGAGGGTGACGATCTCCGTCCGCCCCTTGGCCATGGCGAGGGCATGGGTGAGAGCCTGATCCTCGATGCCGAGGCTGGTGGTGAAGACCAGTCGGCCGGGGATTGCGGACTCGATCGCACGAATGCGCCCCTTCAGATCGAGGCCGGCCATGGCGGACGCGAGGTCCCGCGCCGTTCGTTCCAGGGAAGTACTCATGAGCGTGTTCCGTACGACTGCCTTGTCAGATGCCCGCTTGTCTGGCACCTGAAATGTTCGCTATAACGAACGCTGTCAAGGCATGGCGGGTATCGCGCTGCGGCATTCCCCCGCTGCGGTAAATATGGTTTGCAGCGGCGCGGACGCCCAATGGGTTGCTCGTCGAGGAATATTCTTCTTAATTCGCTGGTCAACGCCGTGCCCTAGCGCACCACAGCGCCGCTGACCGGAACCGCAAAGCGAGGTCAATGTGGACTCGATCGATCTCAAGATCCTGGCGCTGCTCCAGAACGACGCCACCCTGTCGATCGCGACGATCGGCGAGAAGGTCGGCCTGTCGCAGACGCCCTGCTGGAAGCGGATCCAGCGCCTCGAAGCGGATGGCGTGATCGACCGGCGGGTCGCCGTCCTCGATCCGGTCAAGCTGGGCCTCGGACTCACAGTCTTCGTCTCGATCGAGACATCGGACCATTCGCGTGACTGGCTCGAACGCTTCGCCTCCACCGTCTCGGCCATGCCTGAGGTGCTGGAATTCTACCGCATGGCGGGCGATGTGGATTACATGTTGCGGGTCGTTGTCGCCGATATGCAGGCTTACGACACCTTTTATAAGCAGCTCATCGCGACCTTGCCCCTGAAGAACGTGACGTCACGCTTCGCCATGGAAAAAGTGAAGTCGACGACGGCGCTTCCGCTTCCGTCAGCGCCGACGAACGGGCGTTTCATACCGACGCTCTCCGTGGTGGCTGGAGAATAAAATTCTGTTCTGCGCTGCGATCATAGGCAGCTCCTTCTCCCACGACGCCGTTCTGTAAAACGGACATCCCGTTGACAGTCGGCCCCGCAGCGCGACATGGCTTAACGATGGCACGACAAGCGATCCTCCCCCGCACAGCCCCGTTCGACGACAACGAGCGTGCGAGCCTCGACGCCGTCCTCGGAGCGGCGACACCGATTCAGCGTGCCTGGCTCGCGGGCTTCCTCGCCGGTCTCGACGCGGCCGGGGGCCAGGCCGCCGCCC